>DATBBZ010000325.1:0-5532 GCA_036270745.1 Gemmatimonadales bacterium
ATGGTGCACCTGAACTTCTCGGGGCTCAGTCTGCTCATGTCGATCCTCGCCCTGGTGGCCGGGATCCTGCTCATCGTGGGGAAGTGATGAAGCGTTTCGCGTTGCTCTTCGCCGCTGCAGTGGTTGCCGGTGCCGCGTTCCGTCCGGCGGCACCGGCGTCGTACCTCTTCGTCTGGACCGGGGCGAACGATACCGCGTCCGATTTTCTGGCCGTGATCGACGCCGACCCGGCCTCACTCCACTACGGGTCGGTGGTCACCTCGCTTCCCGTGGGGATCGGGGGCACGCATCCCCACCACACCGAAGCGGTCATGCCGGCCGATGGCCATCTTCTCGCCAACGGGTTCCACGCGGGGATGACCTGGGTCTTTGACCTGACTAAGCCCGAAGCCCCGCGCATCATCACTTCGTACGGTGACCTCGCGGGGCTCAGTCACCCGCACACGTACGTGCGCCTTACCGACAATTCCCTCCTGACGACCTTCCAATACGCGGCTGTGGCAGGCGGAGATGGAATGGTCATGGGCGGAGAGAACACCACCGGCGGCCTCGTTCACATGGACGAGAAGGGCCGGGTGCTCGGGAGTGGCTCGGCGAGGGACACTACTATCGCCGATCGGCATCTGTTTCCTTACAGCGTGCTCCCGATTCCGGCGCTGGATGTGGCGGTCTCGACCACGACCAACATGGACCGTACCGACACGGTGGGGACTGACCAGTGGGTGCAAGTGTGGCGCCTGTCGGACCTGAAGCTCCGCAAGTCCATTGCACTCCCTCCGGGCCCGAAAGGCAAGGAGAACCAGCTCACCGGTGAGCCCTTCCTGCTGCCGGACGGGCGCAGCGTCTATATCCACACTTTCCGCTGCGGGCTCTACTTGCTCCGGGGCGTCGATGGCGCGGTGCCGGCGGCCACGCTCGTGGAGAGCTTTGAGGCATTCCCGTGCGGTGTGCCGATCCTGACGGGACATTGGTGGCTGCAAACGGTGTCCTCACAGCACGCAGTGGTGGCGCTGGACGTGTCGGACCCGGAGCATCCGCATGAAGTCTCCCGGGTCGACCTGGGGGAGGACGAGCGACCGCACTGGATGGCGATCGATCACGCCGGACGCCGCCTGGTGGTGAACTCGGGTGGATACTCCAAGGGAGACCGGCTCTTCATCGTCAACTTCGACCCGCAGTCCGGAGCGCTCTCCGTCGATCGGCGCTTCAAGGATCCCGGCGACTCATTGCCGGGGATCGACCTGAGCCACCGGACCTGGCCGCACGGCTACACCGGCCGTGCGTCGCCGCACGGCGCGGTGTTTTCGCTGCCGGCGAAGTAACCCCGTCGCCGGAGACCTTGTGGCCCTGGAGATGCGCACGACCTGCGAACGGTGCGGCGCGGCCGTGATCGCCGAGGGGGCCGCTTTCATCTGTTCCTACGAATGCACCTTCTGCCCGGCCTGTGCGTCCCAGATGAAGTCGATCTGCCCTAACTGCGGTGGGGAGCTGGTGGCCAGGCCGCGCCGCACGGGGAAAGCCGCCACGTGAAGATCCGCACGAAGCGCGTGTACGATCCCCCCGCCACGGCGGACGGGCGCCGGATCCTGATCGACCGCCTCTGGGCCCGCGGGCTGTCCAAAGCCAATGCCAGGGTCGATTATTGGGCCAAGCCAGTCGCGCCCTCCACGGCGCTCCGGAAGTGGTATGGGCACGATCCGGACAAGTGGAAGGAATTCCGGCGTCGATATTTTGCGGAGCTCGATGCCAACCCCGAGGGGGTCGCGGAGTTGAAGGCCAACCTCGGACGAGGAACCGTGACGCTGCTATTCAGTTCGAAGGAGACGCGGCTCAACAACGCGTCGGCCTTGCGAGAGTACCTGGAAGGGAAGTAACCCCATCAGAGGAGCGTGACCGATGATGTCTTCTCCGCCACTCCTGCCGGTCGTGGTGTCCGCCGTCGCCATCTTCATCACCGGGTGGCTCTGGTACAGCCCGCTGATGTTCCTCAAGCCCTGGATGCGGCTGCGCGGGCTCGACCCGGCCACCGCCATGTCGGGCAAGATGCCGATGGGGCGGGTGGGCCTCGAGCTGGTACGGTGCCTGGTGATCAGCTATCTCGTCATGCACCTCGCCATGGGCATTGAACTGGGTGGCCTGTACCGTGCCGTGCACGCCGGGCTCTTCCTGTGGGTGACTTTCCCGGTGATGCTCTTGTTTGGTCAGGCGATCTGGGAGAACATGCATTGGAAGGTCGCGGCCATTAACGCCGGTGACTGGCTGGTCAAGCTCTTGTTGATCCCGGTCATTTACGTGCTCATGAAGTAGGAGGAGCTGTTAGAGCGCTTGTCATTGTAGTTCTCGCCTCAGGGCTCGGGCCGGGGGCGGGCGCGCAAGAGTCGGCGCCCGACCCCGTTCCCGTGCACGACACATTCGCCGTTGCGTCACGAGTACTGGGTGAGTCGCGGCTGATCAATGTCCACGTTCCCGCGGCCTACGCAGGGTCCACGACCGTGCGGTTTCCGGTGCTGTATCTCCCCGACGGCGGCACGGACGAGGACTTCCCGCACGTCGTGAACACGGTCGACTCGCTGGTCGCGCTGCATCAGATCAGACCGGTCATCGTCGTGGGGATTCCGAACACCGAACGGCGGCGCGATCTCACCGGCCCGACTCACGTGCATTCGGACAGCACCATCGCCCCGCACGTGGGGGGCTCGGCCGCCTTTCGCCGGTTCATCCGGGACGAACTGATTCCGGTGATCGCTACGCGCTACCGCGTCACCGGTGAACGCTCGATCGTCGGAGAGTCCCTCGCGGGGCTCTTTGTGGTCGAGACGTTCCTGCTCGAGCCCACGCTCTTCAAGCACTACGTCGCGCTCGATCCCTCCCTCTGGTGGAACAACGGTGGCCTGGTCGACTCGGCCCCGACGCTCCTGGCCGGACGGGACACCACCCCGCGCTCCCTCTTTTTGGCGAGCTCGTCGCAGCCGGAGATCGCGGCCGGCACTCAGCATCTCGCGCGCCTGCTCGACGCGATTCCCCCGGGCCAGCTCACGTGGGTCTGCACGCCGAGGCCTGACCTGACGCATGCGACGATCTTCCGGGGAGTGGGGCCGGGGGCGTTGGCGTTCGCCTTGCGGTAGGGATGGCGGTCGAGCTCCAGCCGGTGCTCACCGGCAAGCTCCTGCAGATGCGTCCCCTTCGCGAGGATGACTGGGGTGCGCTCTACGCCCTCGCGAAGGATCCGCTGATCTGGGAGCAGCACCCCGACCGCGAGCGGTGGCGCGAGGAGCGGTTCCGTGAGGTATTCCGGGAAGGCCTGGAGTCGGGGGGCGCCCTGGTTGCCATCGACCTTGCCGGGGGCCGCCCCATCGGCTTCACCCGGTACCACGACTATCGCCCTGAGCTGTCGGTGGTCGAGATCGGCTGGACCTTTCTGGCCCGGTCGCATTGGGGCGGAATGTACAACTCCGAGATGAAAGACCTGATGGTCCGGCATGCATTCACGTTCGTGAAGACCGTTGTGTTCTCGGCGGGCGTGGACAATCTGCGGTCGCGCCGGGCCATCGAGAAACTCGGCGCGGTGCCGGTAGGGACCAAGACCAACACGAATGGCGGCGAGAGCGTGGTGTATCATCTGACGGAGGCGTCCTACAAGGGGATGTACCGGTAGCCTCGGGTACGCTACGCTTCTAGCCCTGTGAACGGGCTCACGAACCAATCCGCCGGGAGACTCGGAGCGAGGGTCGCGCTGCCCGAAGCGCCCCTCCTCCTCGCCACCATCCTGCTGGTGCACCTGCCTTCCCTCCACGGCATTCTGCTCTCGTTCGGCCGCTTCTATCCCATCGCAGCCTTCGCCCTGGGTCTCTTCCTGGCCCTGCGGTACAGTCGCGGCCGGCTCCTGTTCAGTCTGGCGGTCCTGGCGCTCGCCACGTGGGGGCCGCTCGCGGCCAACCTGGCCGGCCGGCAGATGACGTTCGACGCCGCGACGTTACTCGTGCCTTTAAACCTCCTGGTCTTCGCGCTGCTCCCTGATCGCGGGGCGTTCACGCCCTCCGGGTGGCGACGTTGGGGCGTGATCCTGGGAGAAGCGCTGGTGGTCGGGGTCTTGGCCAAGACGGGGCCCCTCCCGGGAGACGCGCTCTTCCGGGCGAGCCTCCTCGCTCCCGGGATCGTGCAAATGGTAGGCCTGCCGGCGCCCGCCATCCTCGCGTTCGTGCTGGCCTTTGCCATGCTGGCGGTGCTCACCATCCGGGAGCCCGATGGCCCGGGCCGGGGCGCGCTCTGGGGGCTCGTCGCCTGCGGGATCGCCCTCACCATGGGCAAGCCGGGGGTCGGGGCCACGGTCGGCTTTTCGACCGCGGCGGTGGTGCTCTCCGTCGCGATCATCGAGACGTCGTATCACCAGGTCTACCACGATGCGTTGACCGGTCTCCCCGGGCGCCGCGCCCTGGACGAGGAGCTCCTCAAGCTCGGCGAGCAGTACGTCGTCGCGATGGTGGATGTGGATCACTTCAAGAAGTTCAACGACACCTTCGGCCACGACGTCGGGGACGAAGTCCTCAAGATGGTGGCGACCCGGCTCGCGACGGTCGCGCGCGGCGGGAAGGCGTATCGCTACGGTGGCGAGGAGTTCTCGATTCTCTTCTCAGGGGTCTCGGCGGCGGAGGCGACCCCGGCGCTCGAGGCGGTGCGCGAGGCCGTGGCGGACACGGAGTTTACCGTCCGGAAGCGACTCCGCCCCCGGAGGAAGCCGAGCCCGCTGCCGGTCCGCGAGCGCTCCCGTCACTCGGCGATTACGGTCTCGATCGGCGTCGCGGAGCCCGGGGGGCGAAACAAAACGCCCGATCAAGTGCTGCAGGCCGCTGACCGGGCGCTCTATCAGGCCAAGGAACAGGGGAGAAACCGGGTGGTCGGTCCCTAGTTGCGTCCCGGCATCGGGAACGCGATGACACTTTCCTGCCCGGTCTTCGAGACTGACGCCACGCCGAAGTACGAATCGTCGATCGTCATCTTCGAGAATACCGTTTCCGTGCTGTCTGAGACCCACCGCGAATTGGTCCACGTGGGCGCCGTGGTCGCGCGCCAGTAAACGCGGTATCCCGCCGCGCCGGCGACGGGTTTCCAGTGGACCCGCGTGGAGACCCCTTCATTCCGGGCGACCGTGGCCGAATCGGGCGGGGCCGGAGCCCAGGCCAGTGAGGCCAGCGTCGTGGCATTCAGGGATGCCACGTGCGCCGTGAAGCGGAAATCCACGGAGTCGGGCACATCTCCGTAGAACACGCCGTTCTCGACCCGCGGCGTCTGGTGCTGGCGATTGTAGTTCTCGTTCGGCTCCGTGAAGCGGACCCCGGGGAAGCCCTCGCGGTTGAAGGCGATGTGATCGCCACCGCGTCCGTACCGGTCCTGCCGGTAGACCAGCATCACATGGAATTTCGGGAAATACTCGCCGTCGATCTTGTCGATGTAGCGGGCGAGCTGTCGCGACGGCCCATCCTCCTCGCCGCCGACGGAGCGCATGCGGGCGAGGTCCTGCAGCGTCGTGCTCGA
>DATBBZ010000326.1:0-6661 GCA_036270745.1 Gemmatimonadales bacterium
CGGCGTGCGAAAGAATGACCTGATCATCGGAGAGATAGGGCCAGCCGGCCCGGCAGAGCGTTGCGCAGGTGGTGGATTTTCCGGACCCCGAATCCCCGATCAACACCCACGCCCCGTCTCCGGGAGGCACGATGGCCGCCCCGTGGATCAGCGCGCGCCCCAGGCCCGCCAGAAGCACGCCGGCCGCGATGGTCAGCATGCCATACACATCACCTTCGCCGGCGTCTCCAGAAGCGGGGTCCACGCGCAGCACCGCCCGTCCGCTCGTGAGATCGACGTCACCACCGGCCGACGTCCCCCGGAGAATGAGATAGCGATCGGACATCCAGCCAGCTACCGGACCCACCGTGAGCGTGGGCAAGGTCGCAGGACGTTCGACGCTGGGGCCCGGCTTCACGACGATCGAGGCGCGGGGTGTAGTGGCGAGCTCCGGCAATCCCTGCGGCAGCCAACGGGCGGCGAACCCGGCGGCACCAGGTTCCACTGCGATGCCCAGAGCGCCGTCGACTGTGAGGGAGAGCGTCACGTGAAGTGGCCCTACTCCACCAACCGGGCTTCGCGGAGACGGTCCAGGAGACGGTCGACTTCGGCAGCCGCGGTCTCCTCCTCGACCGTGAACTCGCGGACCAGGCGCCGCGCGAGCGCCTCCCGGTCCTCCCCCGCTTCGATACCCTTCCACACCTCGGCGCCGGTGGCGTTGAGCCGGTAGTAGCGCTTGGTGTCGAGATGCAGAATCACCGCCTCCCCAGCGAGCTGGGCGGCGTACACGTTCTTCGCGACGCGGGGAGCGCTCACTGGGGCTTGATCGCGGCCGGATGCCCGGGAGTTCCGGAACCGACGTCGATCGGATGGGTCACGACCGGCGCCGATGGATCGATCAGGAGCAGCGCCGGAGTCCCTCCTTCCTGCAGGAACACGACGGTCCCGTCGGGCATCCACGTCGGCTGGCCGTTCTGGCCGGAGGCCGGCGTGAGAAAGGAAAACACATGGGCCTTGAGGTCGAGCACGGCGACTCGCGCGCCACGATTCGCGCCCGACACGAACGCCAGACGGCTCCCATCCGGACTCCACGACGGCTCCACCTGGGGAGCGGTGTCAGGTTGCAGGGCCACGATGGTCATCGTGAGCAGCGTGAGCTGATAGAGGCGGGCCGAGCCCGATGTAGTCGAGACGAACGCGACCCGATCGGAGCCGGGTGCCCAGGTGGGAGATGCATCGACCGCGCCGCCGAAATCCAGGGAGTCCGTGACCGGCGCGGCGTTCGATCCATCCGCGTGGGAGATCCAAAGTCTCGTCACCCCCCCATCGTCCCTGGTGTAGGCGAGCCGCGTGCCGTCAGGCGACAGTGCGGGGTTGGCTTCGTTGGCTGCCGTGAACGTCAGACGCGTCGCCGTTCCCCCGACCGCGGGCATGGTGTAGAGCTCCGCATTGCCGTCCCGGTTCGAGACAAACACAATGATATTGGCGGCGGATGTCGGCTGGCTGTTGTCGGCGGTGTCCGCCGTCAGTTGGAGGCTGTCCGATCCGTCGGTCCGGACGCGATAGATGCTCCGGTGGCTCCCGCGCAGGAGGTCAAAGGCAAGGAGGGGCGCGAGGCCAGGCCCGATGCCGATCGTGTTACATGCGGCGGCCCCGACAGCGGCGAAGACGGCAATCCAACTCCGGCTCACCGGACGCCGTGATAGATGCCGGACCCAACGGCGAGAACGTCGGTGGCTGACGAGCCCCAGACGCTGAGCAGGCTCAACGTGGCGCTGGAGATCCCGGTCGATTGTACCGTCCACGCGCTGCCGTTGTAGTGGAGAAGCGTGCTGCCTCCTGCAGCATAGACGTCGGTGGCCGATGTGCCCCACACCGCGATCAGCGGAGTCGGCGACACGCTGGAGAGTGTGGTCCAGGTGGACCCGTTCCCCGTGAGGACGGACCCGCCGCCGGTCACCGCGAAGACGTGGCTCGCGTCGGCAGCCCAGACGCCATTGATGTCGTCGGCTCCCTGGGTGGTAGCGGTCCATGTTCCGTTCACCCCATGGACAATGGTCCCACCCGCTCCGACAGCCCAGACGTCGGCATCCGTTGTTCCCCACACGCCGAGCAAGTCGTTCGCGGTATTGCTGGTCTGCGTAGTGAAGCTTCCATGTTGTCCGTGGATGATCACGCCGCCGTCGCCGACCGCATAGATCGATGTATTCGAGGCCCCCCACACTGCGTTGAGATTCCCGTCACCCGAAGTGGCGACCGAGTCCTGGGTCCAGGCAGTTCCGTTCGTGGAATGATAGATCACTGCCTTTGAGACTCCGTCTCCTGCACCCGCGGTGTAGATGTCGTTCGAAGCGCTGCCCCAGACGCTGTTGAGGGATGACGCGGCCAGCGTCGCCGAGGTGGTCCAAGTCGTGCCGTTGTAGTGGACCACCACGCCGTTGCCGCCGACCGCATACGCGTTGCCGGCCCCGGTCCCCCACACGGAATTGAGGGCGTCCGTGTGCTCCTGGAGCGACGTGCTCAAGGTGGTGCCATTGTACTTCTGCACGGTGCCCTGTTCTCCACCCGCGTAGATCGTGGTCGAGTTCAGGCCCCCTGCGGAGAGCAAGTTGCCGGTGAACGAATTGATGACGGGGGGACTCCAAGTCGTCCCGTTGGTCGTGTGGAGGATGGTCCCGCCGTCCCCAAACGCATAGATATCCGAAGCTGAAGAACCCCAGATCGCGTTGAGGTTGCTTGATTGGCCGCTGGATATGGTCGACACAGTAGAGCCGTCGTAGTGCAGGATCGCCCCACCCGCGCAGGCCGCGTACACGTCCGTCGCGGAGCTCGCCCAGACGCTGAAACAGTTCGCTGGGCTCACAAGTCCGCCCAGTTTGGTCCAAGTCGTGCCATCGCCCTTCCAAAGCTCGCCCTGGCTTCCAGTGGCGAAGATCGCCGTGCTCGTCGCGACCCACACCGAGGCAAAGTTCTGCGCAGAGCTGTCGGTCATGGGGCTCCAGGCAGTGCCGTTGAAATGCAGGATCGTGTGCCCGTCACCGACCGCGTAGATGTCGCTGCTCGAGCTTCCCGAAATGCCCGCAAGTCCGTTCACCGTCCCGGATGTCTCGTTCAACCAGCTGCGGCCGTCATAGTGCAGGATGTCGCCGTTGCCGCCTACGGCGTAGATGTCGTTGGTATCACTCCCCCAAATGCCCAAGAGACCATCGAAACCGCCGGAGGGCAGATCCTTCCAGGTCGTGCCATCGAAGCGCCAAATGCTTCCTTCCTGAGCGACGGCGTACACGGCGTTCGCGGTCGCGCCCCAGATGCCGGTGAACGTGCTGGTCGTGGTCTGCGGAGTCCAGCGTAGGATGCCGCTGTCCGCTTCCACTTTCGCTTCTACGGCAACTGTGAACGAGAACGTCGAAGCGCCATGCAGAGCCCACTTCCACGTCTGCGCGTTCGAGACGCCGAAGGGCGCGATCGACTGGTTGTAGACGAAGTAGTGCTGCCCCGACGTCGTGAACGTCCCCACGCTGTCGGTCGCGGTCACCACCGGCGCTCCCGGGTCGCTCAGGAAGAACACCCGCACGCCCCGCACCACACCGTTCGAGTCACCAATGGTCTGCGCCATCAGGTTCTGCACCGTGATGTCACCCTGGAGGGTGTCCGTCCCGGCATTGAATGAGACGTTGGTAGAGCGAAGGGTCACGTAAACGCCCTGCCCGCCGATCTGGAGATCCGACTTCATTCTCGATTTGTCGGTCCCGCAGCGGATTGACGGACTCGACACCGTCGCCGTACAGGTGATCACCACGCTGGACGTCGTCCCTCCGGACGTAACCGGTGCCAGGGGGGTTCGGTCGGTACAGCAAAGAACGCCGGCAACGGCGGCGGCGGGCACGAGGCCCCGGCGGACTACACGGAACATGTCGACTCCAGAGGGATGAGGGCCTGAAGGGTGGCCCAGGAATTCTCGGGGTAAGCCCGCAGCCAGTCGAGCTTGCCGCACGCCTTGGCACAGCGCAGGCAGGGGAATGGATCGAGAGCGTCGTCACCGGTGGGGCGGCTGGCCTGCTCCTGCGCCCCGAGACGCGCCACGTACCGTGGCCAGGCATCGCGGAGAGACTCGGTGTGCAGGTCCGCCACGACGTCGGCCTCGTTGAACCCGTACTCGGACAGCTGGCAGCAAGTGGACAACCGGCCGCGCGCATCGACGTACACGCGCCGGAGCGCAAACGTGTCGCAGCGAGCTTCCGGCTCGTCTGAGGGTGCACCGTGGTCGATCTGGATCGCGGTGCGTCGCCCCGGCCGGCGCGCCAGCGCGTTGATCTCGCGCACCACGGGGAGCCACTCCTCGGGCGGCAAGTCGGAATCCCGGAGGACGCTCCCCGGCACCGGCTGCGGCAGGATGTAATGAAGGCGGACACAGCCGAGTCCTTCCGCGAGGTCCGCCGCCTCCGCGATCTGATGACGGTCGCGGCGGTCGATCACGATCGAGAGCTCCACCGGAATCTGGCGGCTGGTGAGCACGGCGACGCCGAGCAGCACGCGCCGGAACGAGTCCCTCCCCCGTTCGGCGTCGTGGACTTCGCGGTCCGCGCCGGAAAGCGAGAGCCGAACCGCCTGCGGCGGATGGCGATCGAGCAGGGGCACCACGCGGCCAAGGTGCCATCCATTCGAGACGAACCGGTAGGGAACGCCCCGCTCGGCACAGGCGGCGATGACTTCGGCGAACCGCGGATGCAACAGCGGCTCGCCGCCCGTGAAGCTCGCGGTCACGTCACCGAAGAGCCCGCTCGCGTCATCGAGGGTCCGGGCGATGAGCCCGACGTCGAGCGCTTGCACCGTGGTGACGTCGTCACGGATGCAATGCGCGCAACGGAGATTGCAATGTTGAGTAAGTGCGAAGCCGAGCAGCACGATGGGCAGTCTAGAAGACGGTGCCGCCGACGCCGCCGCCACCCGGGATCCCCGAGATCAGCGTCAGATCCGTGAGCTTGGGAAGTTCCGTCAGCTCGGGAGCCTGCCACGGGCGCCGCCCGGTCGGAGGGCCGTCTTGGTTTTGGCTTGCTTCCACGATGATCCTCGGTGATACGGAGAGGGGTTGGTGGTGCCCAAGGGCACCCGGCTAATCTAGGGAATGGTCCTCTTTCAAGAGCGTCCGGATTTGGGATTGCCAATCCCGACTCCGAACGGCCGGCGCTGTCGAGTCCAATTCTAAGTAACTGATCCGTAAGAAATTAGGGCAACCCTCCGCTGGCACAGCCCGTGCCTCATGCACCTATCGGATATGGACATCCCGCGCGCGCCAGTCAAGAACCGGAAGCGGCTGATCCAGGGAGGTATCGGGATCGGCGTGCTCATCGTGTTGACCCTCATCATTTCGAGCCTCTCTCCGGCGGCCCCTCCGGTGGACCGGGGCACGCTCTGGGTGGACTCGGTGCGGCAGGGTCCCATGGTCCGCGACCTGCGCGGCCCAGGCACCCTCGTTCCGGAGCACATCCGCTACATCACGGCGCTCTCGGCGGGCCGGGTCGACAAGGTGCTGGCCCAGCCCTCCCAGCACGTGAAGCCCGGGGACGTGCTCCTCCTGCTCTCCAATCCCGATGTGCAAATCCAGGCCCTGCAGGCTGAGGAGCAATTGACGGCGGCGCGGGCACAGCTGGTGAGTCTGCGCACCACCCTCGAGACACAGCGTCTGTCGCAGCAGGGCACCGTCGCCACTACGCGAACGTTGTACCTCCAGGCCCGCCGCGACGTCATGGAGGCCGACAGCCTGGTGGCCCTTCACCTGTTGTCGGACTTCGAAGCCGCCAAGCGCAAAGACGTCGCCGAGGAAGACTCGACGCGCCTCGACATCGAGCGGCAGCGGCTGACCTTGATGACCGTCACCGTGGATTCCCAGCTGTCGGTGCAGCAGTCGCAGGTCGACCGGCTCCGCGCCATCGCCGACTTCCAGCAGAACGTCGTGCATTCACTCGAGGTCCGCGCCCCTGACTCCGGCGTGGTCTCCGACCTGACGCTCCAGCTCGGCCAGTACGTCACGGCAGGGACGCAGCTCGCCAAAGTGGTTCAGCCCTCCAAACTGAAGGCCGTGCTGCAGATCCCCGAGACGCAGGCCAAAGACGTCACGATCGGTCAGAGTGCGTCCATCGATACCCGGAACGGCATCATCCCGGGGCACGTGGTGCGGTCGGACCCGAACGCCATCAACGGCACCGTGGCGGTCGACGTGGCGCTCGACGGCACGGCGCCGGGCATGCGCCCGGACCTGTCCGTGGACGGGACCATCGTCGTCGAACGGCTCAACAACGTGCTCTTCACGGGCCGGCCCGCCTACGGCCAGCCGAACAGCACCATCGGGATGTTCAAGATTTCGGAGGACGGCAAGACGGCGTCACGCGTCCAGGTCCAGGTGGGCCGGAACTCGGTCTCGAGCATCGAAGTCATCCGCGGCCTCGCGGTGCACGATTCGGTGATTCTGTCTGACATGTCGCAGTGGGATAACGTCGATAAGGTGAGAATTAAGAGATAGGTGTCAGGGGCCAGGGGTCAGGCGTCGGGGAATGACGAGGGCACTCAGGCCCCCGACCCCCGACCCCCGACCCCTCAACAAGGAGACCGCATGGCCAGCAATGGCAACTCGCTGATTCAGCTCCAAGGCATCAAGAAAGTTTTCTATACCGACGAAGTCGAG
>DATBBZ010000327.1:0-5408 GCA_036270745.1 Gemmatimonadales bacterium
GGGCGCCACCTGCTCGGCCAGCCGCATCACGTCGCTGAAGGGGCGCGCCTTGCCCAGCGGCTTCACCTGCCCGGAGCGCTCCCGCCGCCTGATCTCCTGCTTGAGCTGCTTGTTCTCGGCCCGGAGGTTCCGGTAGTCGGCGGCGCGGCGGCAGATGGCCACCATGTCGTCGTTGGAGAACGGCTTCTGGATGTAATAGAAAGCGCCTTCGTTGACGGCCTGAATGGCGGTCTGAAGCGAGGCTTGCGCGGTCATGAGGATGACCGGGGTCTCGGGGTCCTGTTGCCGCACCGCCGCGAGGATGTCGATCCCGGTTACCTGCGGCATCCGGACGTCGGTCAACACGATGTCGGGTGCGTGGGCTTTGAGGGCCTCCAAACCGGCCTTGCCACCCTGGGCCGTGGTGACCTCGAACCCCTCGTTCTTCAGGAGGATCTGCAAGGTCTGGAGGATGCCGGACTCGTCGTCCACGACCAGGATCGAGGGCTGAGCGCTCATGCGGCTTCCTCTCGTTGCCGGGCGGCGGGGAAGAAAATCGTGAACGTCGTGCCGGAGCCGGTGGTGGAATCGACGAGCACCAGGCCGCGGTGGGCTTCGACGGCGCGCTGCACGATCGCGAGCCCCAGGCCGGTGCCGCCCACCCGCCCGGTGACGAATGGCTCGAACAGCCGCTCGCGGACCGCGTCGGGAATGCCGGGGCCGTTGTCCGAGATCTGCAGCCGCACCGGGTTCTCGATCCCGGCGCCGGACGGGAGGTCCCCGGGGGCGGCGGGACCGATGCGGACCTCGATCTTCGCGCCCTTCCCGGCCGCCTGCGCCGCGTTGAGGACGAGATTCGATATCACGCGGTGCACCAGGTCCTCGTCCCCCTCCATGGGCGTGGGGGAGCCTTCGAGCGTGATCTCCGCGTCCTCCGGAAAGTCCTCCCGCTCTTCGATCATCCGCGTCGCCGCGCCCGCCACGTCGACCAGATCCAGGACCCGGTATTCGGTCACGCGGACTCGGGAAAAATCGAGGAACTCGGACAGGAGGCGCGACAGCCGGTCACTCTCCCGGACGATCAGGTTCGCCAGGAATTTCTCGTCCGCGTTGGCCCGCGAAGAGCGTGCGAGCTGTTCGACCGACGACCGGATGGACGCGAGGGGGTTCTTGATCTCGTGCGCCAGGGAGCTCGACAGCTCCGCTACCGCCTCGAGACGCTCGGCGCGAAGGTGCAGCTCCTGGAGGCGCTTGGAATCCGAGATGTCGGCGAAGATGGCCGTCACCCGGGGCATTTCCCCCTTCGGACCCTCGATGGTGGTGGTGGTGAGACCGATCGGGAATACCCGGTCACCGCGCCGGACGCTCGCTTCCACCCGCATCAGCCGCACGCCGCGGCGCGCGGTGGCGATGATGGCGGCCCAGAATTCGGGCGCCAAGCGGGCGAGCTCGGGCATGATGGGCTTGTCCCGCCACTCGTCCGCGCTGAACCCCAGGAGCGCCTCGGCGGCGGGATTGGAGTAGAGCAGCTTGCCGGACGCGTCGACCGTCATCACACCGGTGCGGAGGTTCCGGAGGACGTCGTCCGCTTCGAGGCGGACCTGCTGGAGCTCTCCGGCCAGCGCCTCCCGCTCCGCGCCCATCACCTTCACGCGGGACGCGAAATAGGCCGTGACCGCCGCCACCGCCGCGAAGACGCCCAGCTGGATGAACAGGCCGGGGGCGACGGGGGCGCCGGGGGCGCCGCGGTGGCCGAAGAAGATGTCGGCGAAGTAGACGAGGCCGACGAGGGTGGTGACGAGGGCCGTCGACTGCGGGGGCATGAGCACCGCGATCACGGCGATCAGCGGGACGTAGAGGGTCGCGAAGTCGGAATCCGCGCCGCCGGTCATGTGCACCACGGTGGTGATCAGCGCGGCGTCGAAGATCGCCTGGAGGTAGAGGAACGTTTCCGAGGGCGGGACCGCCCGGAAATGGCTCCGCCAGTACGACCAGGCGGTGAAGAGGATGGCGGCGATGAGAACGAACGAAACGACCAGGACCTGCAGCGGCTGGGCCACCGCAACCCGGGCGGCGGCGGTCACGTAGATGGCGACCGCCAGGGAGAGCCGGCCGGCGTAGACCGCCCGCAAAAGCGTCTGCGGGGACGGAACTGTCGCCTCCGCTCTCTTGACGCCGAACCAGCGCACCCTAGTCCCCCCGACGGCTTAAGTCATTTTGGGCCAATCTGATAGGTCGATAGTATCGGGTCCCCCCTCGCAGAATGCAAGGCCGGAATGGAGCGGGGGCCCCTCGGGCGACGGCACGGTGTCGTCGCCCGGGGGGCCCCCAATCCGTTCCCGCCGAGCGTCTTAGCCCTGGACGGCGTTCACCATGTCGAAGATCGGGAGGTACATGGCCACCACCATGCCGCCGACGATGACGCCGAGGACGACGATCATGATCGGCTCCATGAGGGACAGGAGCGCCGAGACGGCGGCGTCGACCTCTTCGTCGTAGAAGTCCGCGATCTTCGAAAGCATTTCGTCCAGACCACCGGTCTGCTCGCCGACGGCGATCATCGAGATGACCATGGGCGGGAAGACCTTCGACTTCTGGAGCGGTGCCGAGATGGTTTCACCGCCCGCGATGGAGGCACGGGACTCCATCACGGCGTTGTGGATGACCATGTTGCCCGCCGTGCGCGCCGTGATCTCCAGACCGTCGAGAATGGATACGCCCGAGGAGATCAGGGTACCCAGGGTGCGCGTGAAGCGGGACACCGCGGACTTCCGGAGCAGGTCGCCGAGCACCGGGGCGGACAGCATTAAGTGGTCGATTTGCAGCTTGCCGGCAGGGGTCTTGTAGTACCGGTTGATGGCGAACACCGCGCCGCCGACGACGCCGATGATGGCCCACCAGTAGTGGATGAGGATCTGGCTCATCCCGATGACGATCCGGGTGGGGAGCGGCAGCTGCATGTTCACCGACGCGAACATGTTCTGGAAGGTCGGGATCACGAAGATGAGCAGCACCGCCACCGCGATGCCGGCGACCGAGAAGATCACCGCGGGATAGATCATCGCGCCCTTGACCTTCCGGACGATGGCGTCGTTCTTCTCCAGGAATTGCGCCAGGCGGAGCAGAATGGTGTCGAGAATACCGCCTGCCTCACCCGCGGCCACCATGTTCACGTAGAGGTCGGTGAATCCCTTCGGATGCTTGCGCAGAGCGTCGGCCAAGGTATGGCCCGACTCCACGTCGTACACCACCTGCCGCGTGATGTCGGCCAGGCTCTTGTTCTCGGTCTGCTGGGCCAGAATGTCGAGCGCCTGGACCAGGGGGAGCCCTGAGTTGATCATGGTGGCGAACTGCCGGGTGAAGATCACCACGTCCCGGGTCTTGACCCCGCCACCGAACTTGAAGCTCACCGATTTCGCTGCCTGGACGACCTGCACCAGGATCATCTTGTTCTTGCGGATATGGGCGATGACGTCGTCCTTGGTCGGGAGGTCGATCTTGTCCCGGACCAGCTCGCCCTTCAGCGTTCGCGCAGTGTATTCGAAAACCGGCATGTCCTGCCTCCTCTAGTCGGCTAGCGCCGCGCCGCGACCTTCGCCCCGCCCGGCTGAGCACCGGCCAGGGGGCCGGGCTCCTTGTCGTCCAGGGCGGGTTCGCCGATCTGGCGCAGGAACTCGTTCGGGTTGCCGCTGACCCGGAGGCATTCATCCTTGCTCACTTCCCGGGCCAGGTACAACTGGTACAGCGCGTCGTTCAGGGTCTGCATGCCGTACTTCTTCCCCGCCTGCATCGACGACTCGATCTGGTGGACCTTGTCGTCGCGGATCAGGGCCCGGATGGCGGGGGTGCACACCATGATCTCCGCGGCCATGATGCGGCCGCGCCCCTTGGCCCGCTGCAAGAGCGTCTGCGTCAGCACCCCTTCGAGGACGAACGCCAGCTGGGCGCGGATCTGGGACTGCTGGTGCGCGGGAAAGACGTCGATGATACGGTTGATGCTCTCCGCCGCCGAGTTGGTGTGCAGGGTGGCGAAAGCCAGGTGTCCGGTCTCGGCAATGGTCAGAGCGGCCTGAATCGTGTCCAGGTCACGCATTTCGCCCACCAGCACCACGTCGGGGTCCTGCCGCAGGGCGTATTTGAGCGCGGCCTGGAAGCTGTTGGTGTCGGTGCCCACCTCGCGCTGATTGACGATGCACGACTGGTGGCGGTGGATGAACTCGATCGGGTCCTCCACCGTGATGATGTGACCCTTCATTTCCTTGTTGATCTTGTCGATCATCGCAGCCAGCGTGGTGCTCTTGCCGGAGCCCGTGGGCCCCGTGACGAGCACCAGGCCGCGCGGCTTTTCCGTGAACTTGGCGATGATGGGCGGCAGTCCGAGGTCATCGAAGGTCTTCACGTTGAACGGGATCTGCCGGATGACGAGAGAGACGCAGCCGCGCTGCTTGAAGCAGTTGCCGCGGAAGCGGGCCAGGTTCTGGATCCCGAATGAGAAGTCCAGCTCGTTCTCGGTCTCGAACCGCTTCTTCTGGTTTTCCGTGAGCACCGAATACGCGAGCGAGAGCGTGTCCTTGGGTGTCAGGACTTCGGTGCCGGCCGCGCTGACGATGTCGCCGTCGACCCGGATTTTCGGGCATTCCCCCGCCACGATGTGGAGGTCGGAGGCGTCCTTCTCGATCATTTCTTCGAGGAGGGCGCGCAGATTCACCGGCATGTACTGTTCTCCTTCACTAGGCCGCCGTTTCCTTCACGATTTCCTCGAGCGTGGTGATGCCCTTCTTCACCTTCACCATGCCGTCCATGCGGAGGGTGAGCATCCCCTCCCCCACCGCCAGCTCCCGCAGCTCCTCCGTGGACGCACCCTTCAGAATGCCCCGCCGCAGGGCGGACGATAGCGCCATCACCTCGTAGAGGCCCTGGCGGCCCTTGTACCCGGTGCCGTTGCACACGTCGCACCCCTGCCCCTTGAAGAACGGTCCCTGGTCACGGGTGATGCCGAAGGCGTGCATTTCTTCGTCGGTGTAATTGTGCTCCGCCTTGCACTCCTTGCAGATGCGGCGCACCAGCCGCTGGGCCACGATCAGGTTCACTGCGCTCGCGACGTTGAACGGCTCGATCCCCATGTCCACCATGCGGGTGATGGTCGACGGCGCGTCGTTGGTATGCAGGGTCGACAGCACCAGGTGCCCCGTGAGCGCCGCCTTGATGCCGATGGAGCCGGTTTCGAGGTCGCGGATCTCGCCGACCATGATGATGTTCGGGTCCTGCCGCAGGAACGCCTTCAGCGCCGCCGCGAACGTCATCCCCACTTCGTTCCGCACCAGCACCTGGTTGATCCCCATCAGGTTGTATTCGACGGGGTCTTCTGCGGTCATGATGTTGACGTCGATCGTGTTGATCTTGGACAGAGCCGAATAGAGGGTGGTCGT
>DATBBZ010000328.1:0-5593 GCA_036270745.1 Gemmatimonadales bacterium
GGGCAGCAACCTGGCGTGGCCACTCGGCGAGGTAGTCGGCCTCGGTGATCGCAACCTCTGTAAGCGGAACTCCAATAGCGCTCGACGCCTTTCGAGCGGCGCCGAGCTCGTCCGCACCCGAAGGGAACCCAACTGCAAAGGCAGACGGTGGAGTTGGGAGGGAAAAGGCCATTCGCTGAGTGATTGCGGTTGAATCGACTCCCCCCGACAGCAAGGTGCCCACGGGAACGTCCGACATCAGCTGTCGGTCGACCGCGCCTGCAAGACCCGACCGGAGCGCTTCCTCCCAATCCTTTCGATTGGTCGGTTGTCTTCCAGCGGAGAATCGGGTCCGAAACCGTTTGAATTCGGGGTGCGTGGGCAGCGAGTCGGGATTGAGAATGCAGTAGTTCCCCGGAGGCACTTTCCAAGCATTTTCGTGAAACGTTCCGGGCGAGGGCACGAAGCGGTACAGCAAATACTCCGCGAACGCATCGGGACGGAGCGTCGAGCCAAGGAGCCCGCAGGAACGGGCTGCACTCAGCTCACTCGCGAACCACCAGACACCATCAGCTCGGCCCACAAAGAGGGGCTTCACGCCCACTGGATCGCGCGCCAGGCACAGAGTCGGTGCCAGCCCACGCGAATCTAGGAGGGCGAACGCGTAGATCCCGTTGAGACGCTCCAGCAGTCCTGCGCCCCATGCCTCCCATCCATGCAGCAACACCTCCGTGTCGCTCCGGGTCCGGAATTCGTGCTCGCCCGACCGCTCCAGTTCACGCCGCAGGTCGGCGTGGTTGTAGAGCTCGCCGTTGAACACGACCCAGACCCGGCCATCCTCGTTAGCCATTGGTTGAGCGCCGCCTTCGACGTCGACGATGCTCAACCGTTTGTGCCCGAGCGCGATCGATCGGCCTCGGGCCAGGTGCAGGCCTTCTCCATCCGGCCCGCGATGGGCGAGCGCGTCCATGAGGCGACGCGAGAGCCCGGACGCGTCGCCACGGGGATCGGGCTGGATCACGCCTGCTATGCCGCACATCGAACTAGACCCTCCTGCGCTGTCCCGATTCGGTTCACATCAGGGCTCTGTAGATTACCGTCATGCCAGAAGCATCATCTCGACGTTCGCCGATCCAGATTCTTCACGTCGCCTACACGCGCTTCCCTGCCGACACACGCGTCAAGAGGGAACTTACGGCCCTGCAGTCGCTCGGGGCCCGCCTCGCGGTGATTGCCCTTCGGGGTCCCGGCGAGCGCGCCGTGGAACGGTGGCGGAATATCACTATCATCCGGGTCGAGGGGCGGAAAACCCGGGGTGGAGTCGCCTCGTATCTGCGTGAGTACGGCCACTTCGTTCTGACCTGCCGGCGACTGATCGCCAACCACCGGGCCTTCCAGTCGGTGCGCGTGGTTCACGTCCACACGCTGCCTGACTTTCTCGTGTGGTCTGCGCTTCCCGCCAAGAGGCGGGGGGCGCACATCGTGTTCGACATGCACGAGATCTTTCCAGAGTTTGCCGCCGCCAAGTTTCCTGGGTTCCTGGGTTCCCTGGCATCAAGCGGGGCACGCCTGGTGGAAGCCCGCGCCCGTCGCTCGGCGGAACTGACCATCACGGTCAATCGTCCGATCGAATCCTTGCTTCGAGCGCGCCCGGCCGGTTCCAAGGAAAAGCTACTGGTTCTCCACAATACGGCAGATCCAGGAGACTTCGGGACCGAACCCGTATCCGTACCCGACGTTTCGGGTCGGATCGACGCCATCTACCATGGCACCTTGACCAAGCTGTATGGCTTGGACGTTGCTGTCGCTGGGGTGGCTGAAGCCCAACGCCGAGGCGTGGATATTCGCTTCACAATGCTTGGAGAGGGTCCAGAGGCGAATGACCTTCGACACATGTCCCGGCAACTCTGCAAGCCCGGTACCGTCACCCTGGAGGCTCCCATCGCTCAGGGGGCCCTGCGAGCACGTCTGGGGCAGTGCGCCGTTGGCATCGTTCCGACCCGGCTCGACGGGATGACCCGGTATTCCCTTTCGACCAAACTCCTGGAGTACGTGCACCTCGGTCTTCCGGTCTTGGCCGCACGTCTCCCGAGCTACCAGGCGTATTTCACCGAAGACATGCTGTGGTATTGGAACCAGGGTGACCCGGCGGATTTGGCCCGGGCGATTGCCGACTTCTCCTCGGCGGGACAGCGCGAGCGCTCACTCCGCGCCGAGCGGGCCCGACAGGCACTCGAGCCGTTGTCCTGGGTGCGAGAACGAACGGGCCTCTTGACGGCTTATGCCCGGTTGTTGTCCTCGAGGTAGGATTCCAAGCAACTCGCCACGCGCTGCGCGGCGGTACCGTCGCCATACGCATTGCGGTCCCACCCCTCCCCTCCGTGTTCGATGGCAGCGCGGACCGCGGACCGGAGTTCGGAAACATCCAGAGGCGGCACCAACCGGTTGGCCCCCAGGCTCACCGTCTCGCTCCACTCCGTCTCCGTCCGAACGGTCACGCAGGGGACTCCGCTCCAGTACGCTTCCCTTTGGAGGCCGCCCGAATCGGTGACCACGACCGCCGCCGATTGGAGTGCGGCCAAGCTTTCGAGATAACCCAGGGGCTCTCGGATTGACAGCGAAGATGCTGCCTTCGCACCGCAACTCTTGATCGCCGCAGCGGTCCTGGGATGTGCGGCGAAAATGACAGGCATCCCAAGTTCCCCGAGAGCGCCGACCACATTCCGAAGCAGTTCCGGCTTGTCGACCAGCTCCGCGCGATGCAGAGTCGCGTAGACGTACGGGGCGCCCGCCGCTGAGCCGACGACGTCTCTCGCCTCCGGTAGGTGTGATCGAGCATGGCGCAGGACATCGTAGGCCACATCCCCAACCCTGGCGATCAGAGCCTCAGGGCGCTCCCGGCGAAGGGTCCGCTCGGCGGATTCGCTCGGTGGAAACAGTACTTGCGAGATCGCGTCGACGCACCGTCGGTTGATTTCCTCTGCCATGAGGTGGTCCGTCGCGCGCAGACCCGCCTCGACGTGGGCCACCGGCACCCGCTGTTTAGCTGCCGCGAGCGCACAAGCCAAAGTGGAGTTGGTATCTCCAATCACGACGGCCAGAGACGGGCGATTTGTGACTATCCATTTTTCGACCGCTACGACGATCGCGGCCGTCTGCTCGGCTTGAGACCCCGAGCCGACGCCGAGATAGGCATTGGGCGGGGTGACTTTGAGCTGATCGTAGTGGACTTGATGCAGCGAGTAGTCGTAGTGCTGGCCGGTATCGACGGCGACCACAGGAAGCTTGGCCCCAATAGCCCGCCGGATGACGCTGGCCTTGATGACCTGTGGGCGGGTTCCAAAGAACAAGGTGACCGGTCGTGGCCCCGCCATTACCTACCCGCCGAGGGTGTCGGGGGCGCCAACGCCTGGGTGAGGCGAGCATAGAGCGCGCGTTGCCATGGTTCTCGACTTCCAGACAACCGAATGAGGGCCCCACCGCCCTCGTACATGGAGACGCTTCGGTTTCGGAGCTCCGGTGTGTTTTCCAGCGCCGCGATGTACGGCTCGACGCGGTCGGCGTAACGCCATTCCGAGAACAGGCGCCGGTCGAACTCCATCTCAAGGCCCATTCCAGCGTCGTGGGCCATTGTAAGGGCACTGTCGATCCTGGTGGTGGCAATGTTGAGATCGAAGAAGTAGTTGGGCTGCAACCATGCCTCATCGAAACCAAGAGCGCGCCACTGCAGCGACCCTGCCGCGCGGAAGGACGGGATCCAAATGATGGAGTCGCCAAGAGCGTGAACTGCGGCGGCTACCCGCGGAACGAGGGCGGTATCGACGGCTCGAATTCCCTCATTAAGCCAATAAAACGCCACGAATCTCGCGTGTGCTAGGCGTGCTCCATCCAGTCGGCGCCTCACTTCGTGAAGGTAGGCTTCGACGACTGCCGCTCGGTCCTTGTCCGACTTCATGGAATAGGTGTGGGATTCAAATCGGAGGGTGTCACCGGTAGGGTCTGGGTACGGCACCATGATGCTCAGTCCAATTCGCCGAGATGAATCTCCCACGGCCGCCGCTACCAAACCCGCTGCTGAATCGACCCGCGCAAGCGGCCCGCCCTTCGCAAAAAGCGAATCCAGGTACTGCGTCCAGTCGTTCCCGGTGGACGGCACGCCATTCGTCCAAGGCATGTAGTATCGCCCCGAGACCGTCATGTATTCGGTCATCAGGGCGCCTGTGCAGAGCCATGAGCGCGGGCGATTTGTGGTGTCCATTACTCCGAAGAGACGTATCAGATCGTTGACTGTGTACGGCGGGCGCCGTGGACCCCCAGCGTAGATCAAGACCCAACGGCGGGGAGCATCTGGAGCCATGGAGTGGACAGGAGAAGCGATGCTAGAAAGACCGAGGCCTACAACTGCGGCGAGGCAAACGGTCCAAATCCTTACCCTCAATGCGCCCCCTGCATTTGTAAGACGACCCACACAGTGCGAAGCAGAATCGTGATGTCCGAAAGGAGTGTCCATTCGCGGATATACTCCGTTTCAAGCCCGATGATCTTCTCGAAATCCGTAATCTGGTTCCGTCCCGCCACCTGCCACGGACCCGTGATCCCAGGCTTGACGTCGAAGCGCGCATAGTGGTGCGCCTCGTAGAGCGCCACCTCAGACGGCAACGGTGGCCGCGGACCCACCAGGGACATCTGCCCCTTCAGCACATTCCACAGCTGGGGAAGCTCGTCCACGCTGGACCGCCGCATCCACTGCCCCACGCGCGTTATCCGAGGATCCCCAACCATCTTGAACAGCCGGGGATCCTGATAGACACTCTGCGAGAGCAGCTCGTCACGCCCCTGCTCCGCCCCCACGTTCATCGTGCGGAACTTGTGGATCTTGAACCGCCGGCCGCCCTGTCCCACCCGCTCCTGCGTGAAAAACACCGGCCCGCGGGAGTCCCGCTTCACCAGAATCGCCGCGACCAGAATGACCGGACTGGTCAGCACCAGACCCACTACGGCGCCCAGAAGATCCAGAAGCCGCTTCAGCACCAGTTGTTGACCACGGAAATTCGGCGCCGTGAGCTCCATCAACGGCACGCCCCGCCGGTACACCACCTTCGGCTGAACCCCGGCGACCTCGAGCGCACGCGGGATGGACAGGAGCTGGCACCCGCTCGCGAGCGCCGTATCCACCACCGCCTGAAACCGTCCCTCGCTCAAATACCCGCACACCACAACCGCCTCGGCATGAGTCTCCGAGAGCGCTTCGTGCAAGCCGGAGATGTGGCCGAGGGAGCCTGGACCGGATGGAACCTGGATGTCGACATAGCCGAGCACCAAGAACTCGGACCCGGCGCCGAAGAGGCTCGACCCCTGCGCGCGCACGCAGTCCTCCGACGGGCCTACCAGCAGCGTCCGCGCCCCCTGCCGCGAGGGGGCCAGCACCTTGGATACGACCCAGTCGATGAGCCGCCGCTCCGATATCAGGAACAGCCAGACCACCAGCGTCGTCACCGAGTACTGGGCCGCTACGACGGCGGGCCCGCGCGTCCAGACCGTCATCCAGAGGGGCAAGGCAGTCGCGAGCGCGCAGGCGGTCAATACTCGCCGCGGATCGCGCCGCTGGTCCCCC
>DATBBZ010000329.1:0-4454 GCA_036270745.1 Gemmatimonadales bacterium
CCTCGTCTCGCTCCGGCCCCTGGTGACGCCGCAGGCGCCGGCGGGCCGCCTCGTGCTCGTGCACGACATGAGCTTCATCGCCCGGCGGAGCGCCCAGACCCGGAAGTACCTCTTCCTGTTCTTCGTCGGGCTGGCGGCGACCGTCGCGTTGATCACCGTCGCCGTGGCGCAATTCTCCTGGCGCGGCTGGGTGCAGGGCCTCCAGGCGCTGCTCCGCGGTGAAGGCCTCCTGCGCCCTTCCGGCAAACCCTACGCCCCGGAGCTCCGGCCCGTCGCGCGGGATCTGCGCACGTTGATCCGGGATCTGGTTCAGCAGCGGGGGACGCAGGACGACGAACAGGTCGCCTGGACGCCGGATGCCCTGCGGGAAATTCTGCGCGGGGACTTGAAAGGCGAAGAAGTGATCGTGGTCTCGAACCGCGAGCCCTACATCCACCGGTACACGGACGAGCAGGGGATCGAGGTCTGGCGCCCCGCGAGCGGACTGGTCACCGCGCTCGAGCCGGTGATGCGGGCCTGCTCCGGAACGTGGGTGGCGCATGGCGGGGGATCGGCGGACCGCGCCGTCGTGGACCGCCGGGACCGCGTGCCGGTGCCTCCGGATCATCCCGCCTATCGGCTGCGGCGCGTCTGGCTCTCGGAAAAAGAAGAGGCGGGCTACTACTACGGATTCGCGAACGAAGGGCTGTGGCCGCTCTGTCACATCGCCCACGTGCGCCCGACCTTCCGGACCTCTGACTGGGAGCAGTACAACGAGGTGAACCGGCGCTTCGCGCGCGCTGTGGTGGACGAGGCGACGTCGGACAACCCGATCGTACTCGTACAGGACTATCACTTCGCGCTCCTGCCGCGGATGATCCGGGATCTGCTCCCCGCCGCCACGGTCATCTCGTTCTGGCACATCCCGTGGCCGAACCCCGAAGCGTTCGGCATCTGTCCCTGGCGTGACGAACTGCTCGCGGGCCTGCTCGGCTCCGGGATCCTCGGATTTCACACGTCGTTCCACTGCATCAACTTCCTGGACACCGTGGACCGGTTCCTCGAGGCCCGCGTGGACCGCGAGACGTCCACCGTGACCTACCAGGGCAAGGTCACGGCGGTGAAGCGGTACCCGATCTCGATCGAGTTCCCGCCCGCGCCGGTCCTCGTGGGGAAGCCGGTGGAGCGGTGCCGGATCGACGTGCGGGCGCGGCACGATCTCCCCGCCGACCAGGCGATCGGCCTGGGCGTCGATCGTCTCGACTACACCAAGGGAATCGAGGAGCGCTTCCGGGCGGTGGAGCGTCTCCTCGAGCTCGAACCGGACTGGGTGGGCGGCTTCACGTTCATCCAGGTGGCGGCCCCGACGCGCGGTCGCATTCCGGACTATCAGGCGTACGAGTCGCGGGTGCGCGCCATGGCCGACCGGATCAACGAGAAATTCCCCGACGCCGCGCATCCGCCGATCATCCTGCACGTCGCGCATCACGACGCGGCGGCGGTATACGAGTACTACCGCGCGGCCGATATCTGTGTCGTGACCAGCCTGCACGACGGCATGAATCTCGTGGCCAAGGAATTCGTCTCCGCGCGCGATGACGAACGCGGCGTCCTGGTGCTCTCCCAGTTCGCCGGGGCGTCCCGCGAGCTGCCGGAGGCCATCATCGTCAATCCATATGACGTGGAGCAGTGCGCGGCGGCGCTCCAGCTGGCCCTCGCCATGCCGGTCGGCGAACAGCGCGCGCGCATGCGCCTGATGCGCGCCCTCGTGCGCGACTTCAACGTGTACCGCTGGGCCGGTCGCATGCTTATCGATGCCGCCGGCATGCGCCGCCGGGACCGGCTGGCCGAGTGGTCCGCGGAGCCCGAGTGGAGGGTCCGCGACACGGCGGGCGGACGGGTCCGATGAAGGAAGGCCCGGGAGCGATCGAGCTTCCGTCCGCCACCCGGCCGCCTCCGGCGGGCGGGTTGGGCTGGGCCTACTTCTTTGATCTCGACGGTACGCTGGTGGAGCTGGTGGATCCGCCCGCCGTCGTGCGGGTGGATCCCGCCCTGCGGGACTTGCTGGCGGCACTGCGCGGCGCGACCGGGGGCGCGGTGGCGCTGATTAGCGGCCGCTCGCTGGACGGCCTGGATCTGTTATTCCCCGGCCCTCCCTTTCCCGCCGCGGGACAGCATGGGCTCGAACGACGCGGCGCCGATGGACGCATCACCCGGCACCCGCCCCCTGAGGGTTTGGACGCCGCGCGGAGAGTGCTGACGGAGACTGGGGACCCACGTATCGAGATCGAGGACAAGGGACTGTCGATCGCGCTGCACTACCGGCTCGCCCCCAAGCTGGGTGGCTATGCCGGACGGCTGGCGCGCGCCGCCGCACGAGCGGCGGGCCCACTGTATGCCGTGCTTCCCGGCAAGCGCATCGTGGAGATCAAGCCGGCGGGGCGCGACAAAGGCCTGGCGGTGCGTGAGTTCCTCGAAGAGCCACCCTTCCGGGGCATGACGCCGCTATTCGTGGGGGACGACGTCACCGACGAGCAGGGGTTCGAGACCGTGAACGCGGCGGGTGGTGTGTCGATCAAGGTCGGCGCCGGGGACACGGTGGCGCGCTGGCATCTGCGTGACGTTCGGGCCGTCCGCGCCTGGATGGCGCGAGCCATCGTCGCGGCGCGGTCAGCATGACCGGGGGCGGAGGGGGTGGGGGGCTCGACCTCGCGCTGGTCGGCAACGGGACACTCGGAGCCCTGATCAACCCGCTCGCCCAGATTGTCTGGGCCTGTTTCCCGCGGTTCGACGGCGACCCGATGTTCTGTTCCCTCCTGCGCGAGCCCGGCCTCCCGCCCGGTGCGCCCGGCGTCTACGCCGTGGATCTGGTCGATCAGGAGCGGAGCGAGCAGGAGTACCTGGTCAACACGCCGGTGCTCGTCACCCGTCTCTATGACCGGACGGGCGGTGCCATCGAAATCACGGATTTCGCCCCTCGCTTCTATCAGTTCGGCCGGATGTTCTGCCCGATGATGCTGGTGCGGCTGGTGAAGCGGATCGCGGGGAGCCCGCGCATCCGCCTGCGGGTCGTGCCCGCCGTCGACTACGGTGCCCGGCCCGCCGGGGTCACCTGGGGGTCCAACCACGTCCGCTACGAGGGCTCGGGGCTCGCCATCCGGCTGACCACCGATGCACCGATCAGCGCGGTCCTCGAACAGAACGCCTTCTTCCTGGAGGACTCGGTCACGCTCCTGCTCGGTCCCGACGAAACGGTGCAGGGCACGCCGGCGCACGCGGGGCACCGCCTGCTGGAAGAGACCTCGGCGTTCTGGCGCGAATGGGTGCGTTCGCTGGCCATTCCGTTCGAGTGGCAGGACGCCGTCATCCGGGCGGCGATCACGCTCGAGCTCAACGTCTTCGAAGACTCGGGCGCCATCATCGCCGCGATGACCACGTCGGTTCCGGAAGCGAAGAGCAGCGGCCGCAACTGGGATTACCGGTACTGCTGGATCCGCGACGGCGCCTTCGTCGTCCACGCGCTGAACCGGCTCGGCAACACGCGCACCATGGAGCGGTACCTCGCGTACATCCTGAATGTCGTGGCCGCGGGCGCCGACGCCCGGCTCCAGCCGGTGTACGGGATTTCGGGGCACCCGGTCCCGGAGGAGCGCGAGGTGTCATCCCTCGCCGGGTATCTGGGATTCGGGCCCGTCCGCGTGGGCAACCAGGCCTATCGGCAGGTGCAGCACGACGTGTACGGGTCTGCGATCCTCGCGGCCACCCACGTCTTTTTCGATCATCGCCTGGTGCGCCGCGGAGACGAAGCCCTGTTCCGGCGGCTCGAGAGCCTGGGGCATCACGCGGCGAAGGTGTACGACCAGCCCGATGCCGGGATCTGGGAGCTGCGCGGGCAGGCTCGGGTGCACACGTTCTCGAGCGTCATGTGCTGGGCCGCCTGCGACCGCCTGGCGCGCATCGCTCGACGCCTGGGCCTGGCCGATCGCGCCGCGCACTGGCGCGCCGCCGCCGAACGGATTCAGCAGATGATTTGCGCCAAGGCCTGGAATGAACAGCTCGGCGCCTTCGTCGGGACCGCCGACGGCCAGGGCACCGCGCTCGACGCGAGTCTCCTGCAGCTCGTCGACCTCGGTTTCCTCAAACCGGATGATCCCCGCTTCGTGGGCACGGTCAAAGCCGTTGAACGGACGCTCAAGCGCGGGGATTTCATCTTCCGGTATGACGAGGCCGACGATTTCGGGACTCCCGAGAACGCCTTCCTGCTCTGCACCTTCTGGTACATCAACGCTCTGGCGGCCATGGGGCGGCGCGAGGAAGGGCGGGAGCTCTTCGAGCGGGTCCTGGGCTGCCGGAACCGCCATGGACTCCTGGCCGAGCACGTGGACCCCAAGTCCGGCGAGCCGTGGGGGAATTTCGTGCAGACCTACAGCATGGTCGGGGTCATCGACTCGGCGGTGCGGCTCTCGACTCGCTGG
>DATBBZ010000330.1:0-9286 GCA_036270745.1 Gemmatimonadales bacterium
ATCCGCCCGACCCGGGGGACCATCGAAATCGGCGGAGTGGACCTGGGCCGGGACCCGGTCCGGGCCAAGGGGCAAATCGCGTTCATGCCGGATGAGCCCCACCTCTTCGACTACCTGACCGTCGAAGAACACCTCCGGTTCACGGCCCGGCTCTACAAGGCGACCGGCGCCGAGGCCCGCATCCCTGCCCTGATGGCCGAGCTGGAGCTGTCCGACAAGGCGTCCGCCCTCCCCACGGAGCTGTCCCGCGGCATGCGCCAGAAGCTGGTCATCGCCTGCGGCCTCATCCACGACCCCAAGGCACTGGTGTTCGACGAGCCCTTGACCGGGCTGGACCCGGCCGGGATCAGGCGGATGAAGCAGACCATCGTGGACCGGGCCCGGCAGGGGGCGGCGGTGCTCCTGTCGTCCCACCTCCTTCACCTGGTGGAGGAGATCTGCAGCCGGGTGTTGATCCTCCAGCGGGGACGCATGGTGGCCATCGGGACGATCCCGGAGATCCTCGCCATGCGCCCCGACCTCCAGGGAAAGAGCCTGGAAGACGTCTTCCTGGCCCTCACCGGGACGGCCGGGACGGCCGGGGAGAGCGGGTGATCGGGGCCGCCCTGTACCTGAGCCGGCGGTCGTGGGCCAACTCCCTCCGCACCCGCCTCCTCAGGCTCCGCCAACCGAAATACATGGTCGCGTTCTCGGCCGGCGTCTTCTACCTGTGGGCGATGTTCCTCCGGCCCGGCGGAGCCGTGAGCGCCCTGAGCCTCCTGGCGCCGGAGTCGAGGGAGACGGTCGCCATGGTATTCCTCGCCGGCCTGCTCCTCGCCAACTGGACGCTCAACACGAACGAGACCCCCTTCCCCTTCACGCTGGCTGAGACCCAGTTCCTGTTCGCGGCCCCGTTGACCCGGCGCCAAGTCCTCCTCTTCAAGATCTTCCGTTCCCAGATGGCACTCGTGACCTCCGCCCTGATCACGGTTTTTCTCTTCCGGCGCGGGACCTGGAGCCTCGCGACGCCCATTCAGGCCTTGGGCCTCTGGCTGGCGTACGCGGTGGTGAATCTCAACAACGCCGGGATGGGTCTCCTCCGGCTGTCCCTGGCCCAGCACGGGGTCGCCGGCATTCGACGGCGCCTCGGGACGCTCGCCCTCGTGGCCGGGCTCGTGGGCGCGATCTGGTGGGTGGGACGCGCCGAGGTCCCGGTGATCAGCGCCGCGTTCGCCCAGAGCTGGCGCTCGGGCTTCACGGCGCTGAGTCAGGCGCTTCACACCGGCGGGGGCGCTATTCTGTCCTGGCCCCTGCGAGCCGTGGTGGATCCCTTCCTCGCCAGGACTCCGCACGAGCTCCTGGCCGCGCTCCCCGCGGGACTCCTCGTCTTCGGCCTGCACGTGTGGTGGGTGGTCGGGTCTTCCATCGCGTTCGAGGAGTCCGCCGCGGACCACGCGCAGCGCACCGCGAAACGGATCGCCGCCCTGCGGGCGGGCCGGGGGTGGACCGAGCCGCGCAGCAGCCGGAGCCGCCCCCTCACGTCCGCGCCCCTCAACCCCGTGGGGTCGGCAGCGGGGGCCATCGTCTGGAAAAACCGGCTCGGGATCAAACGGGAGTTCACGGTTCGTTCACTCGTGCTCGTCGGAGTTGCCACCGCGGTCGGCGTCATGTCCCTGCGCGGGCCACGCCTCAGCACCGCCGACCTGCTCGGCGCCTTTCTCCTGTTCGGCGCCGGGATGGTCACGCTCCTGGGACCGCTCGCCCTCCGCTTCGACCTCCGTCGCGATCTCGAAATGCTCGAGGTGCTGAAGACCTACCCGGTGCGGGGGCGCACGGTGGTCATGGGTGAGGTCGGCGCGCTGCTGCTGGTCCTGTCCCTCGTCGCCGGCGGACTCACGACCGCCGCATTCCTCCTGACCCTCACTGAGCGGTCCCTGCCGCCTCTCGGAGACCGGCTCGCGATTCTCGTCACCGCGCTGGCCGGGATCCCGGCCGTGATCGCAGTCTTTCTGCTGGTGCAGAACACCTCGGTGCTGATGTTCCCTGCCTGGATCACCGTGGGGCCCCAGCGGGCCGTGGGCCTCGAAGCGACGGGGCAACGGTTGATCCTGACGATCGGGAGCCTGCTCGCGCTGGTGGTGGCGCTGGTGCCTGCCGCATTGCTGTTCGTGCTGGTGATGGTGGTGAGTGAAACGCTGGTCGGCGGGCCCTGGTCGGTGGCGCTCGGAGCGGTGGCGGGTGCGGCGGCGGTCGGGGGGGAGTGCTGGGTGGCGATACAGCTGTTGGGCGGGGTGTACGACCGGATGGATCCCTCGTCAGCGGGAATCCCTTCGTCTTAGCAGAGCTCGGTCCAGTCCACCTCCGCGGTCGCGTTGCAGCGGTCACACTTCAAATCGTGCGGGCGACCGGTGAAATCCTGCCGCTCGGAGCACTTGGGGCACACGGCGTAGGTCGTCACGAGATCGCGCCCCTGCCCGCCCAGCGTGGGCCGCAGCACGCCCGTCCGGACGACGATGCTCCAGCGCTTGGGCTCGTCCTGGCGCACGCGGACGTCGTGGAGCGAGAGCCGGATGCGGCGGTTCTGCACCGCCACCACGACGGACTCCTCGCCCACCGATTCCACGATCGGATACCATGCGCCGCGCCGGAGGGTGTCCGCAATCCGGTCGGTGCAGCGGGCCCAGCCGAGTTGTGCCATGAGGTGCCCTCTCCAGTCGCAGGAAGATACTCCTTTCCACTAAATTCCGTTATGCGACCAATCGGCCGGCTGGTGTTGCTGCAGGTGCAGCGGACCACGCTCAAGACCGGGATCAAACCCGACCGGACCTACGACCCCACCCCTCTTCTCCGCGTACCGCGCGCGGCGGTGAGCCCGGACGGCGTGATGGGCTGGGGAGACCGGGACGCCTGGGTGGTGGACATTCACCACCGGGCCCACCCGAATACGAAAAACGACGACGGGGTCCACGGCGTCTCGGTGGGCTTCACCTCCCATTACCGGGCGATGCGGGACCGGTTCGGGGACCGGATGGTCGTGGGTTGCGCGGGCGAGAACCTGATCGCCGAGACCGACGCGATGCTCACGTGGGACGACGTCTCGCGCGGGTTGGTCGTGACTTCACCCGACGGCGTGGAGAAAGTGCAGCTCACGGTGTTGAAGGCGGCGGAACCGTGCCGGCCGTTCACCGGGTGGGCACAGGGCCATCCCACGGAAGCGAACGTCTTGAAGGAGAACCTGCAGTTCCTCCGGGACGGAATGCGGGGGTACTATCTGCAGGCGGAAGGCTCAGGCGTCGTCGAAGTGGGAGACGTCCTCCACATCGTGTAGAAAAAAAAGGGGAGCTTCGTTCGAAACTCCCCTTCTCGTCTTCCACTCCGCAGTCCTAGCTCAATTCATCCCAGGCCACGGCCGCCCGCTGATGGCAGCGATCACACGTGAGCTCGGGGGGCCGCATCTCGAAGCCTTGCCGGTGCCGGCACGCGGGACACACGCCATAGGTGAGGGGGAATTCACGATTCAACCGGCGCATGGTCGTGGGCTCGCAGTGCACCACGCTCCAGCGCTCGGGGGGATGATACCGGAGCTCGAGGAAGCGGCGATCGACCGGCACGTTCTGCCGGTTCACGTCCAGCACCACGATGCTCGAGGTGGACACTCGGACGACGGGATACCAGGCACCCCGTCGAAGCGCGTACGCGCCGGAGGGACCGACGCGGGCCCAACCCTTGGGTTGGAGCCGGGTGGGGGCAATCGCTGTCATGTCCAGAGATTTAACTGGGGCCGCCACCGGGCGTTGTGACAAGCCTCACAATTTTCAACTGATCAGCCGCACTCACTGAAGCCGCAGACATGGCACTTAGCGCAGCCCTCGATAAACGCCAGCTGCGAACCGCAGTCCGGGCAGGCGCCGATGAAGTCCTGTGCCCCCTCACCTTCCCGCAGGCCGAGGGCCCCCTCCGCGCCGCTGATCACCTCGCGGGCCGGAACGCCGGCGGATGGGCCGCCGGCGAGCAGGTCCTGCTGGATGCCGTTCTTCTCGTTCATCCACTTCTCGATGGCGATGCCGATGGCATCGGGCACCGACATCACTTTGTTCGGTCCCAGGCCCACGATGCGGTCCGATGAGATGCCGCGGACCTGGCGGTGGATTTCCTTCATCGGGATGCCGGAGCGCAGGGCCAGCGAGATCAACCGGCCCATGGCTTCGACATCGGCCATGATCGGCGCGCCCGCCTTGCCCAGGGACATGAAGATCTCGAACGCCTGACCCTTGTCGTCTTCCGTGATGTTCACGTACATGGTGCCGAGCGGCGTCTCCACGCGGCGGGTGGTGCCGCGGAGGAGGTCGGGACGCGAGCGCTTGGCGCGGCGCTGGAGATTCTCGGCCTCCGCCTCGTGCAGCTGGGCGCGGGTCCGCTCCAGCTCGGCTTCGAGCTCGGCAATGCGGCCCGCAATCTCCGCCGCTTCATTCCGCGTGCCGGACTCGGCGGCGTGCTCCTGCACCTTCTTGGCGGTGGTGCCGGTCGACAGCACCTGGCCCTCGCGCGCGCCGTCGCGATACACAGTCACGCCCTTGCAGCCGAGCTTGAACGCGTCGCGGTAGATCTTCTCGACGTACTCTTCGGTGGCGTCGTTCGAGAAGTTGCAGGTCTTGGAGATCGCCGAATCGGTGAACTCCTGGAACGCGGCCTGCATCTGGATATGCCATTCGGGCGTCACGTCGTGGGCGGTGACGAACGTCCGCTGCCACTTGGCCGGCACGGCGTCGAAGTGGATGTTCCCCGCCTCGGCGATCTTCCGCATCAGCTCTTCGGAGTACCAGCCCTCGCGCTTGGCGATGGCGACGAACTGCTCGTTGACGTCGGGCATCAGCGCGCCCGCCTGGTTCCGGAGGAACGCAACGGCGAAGAGCGGCTCGATTCCGGACGAGCACCCCGAGATGATCGAAATGGTGCCGGTGGGGGCCACGGTGGTAAGGTTGCAGTTCCGGAGCTTCCGCATCGGCCGGACGCGCTCGCCCTGGGGTCCGCGGGCGCAGGTGGCGTCGGGTCCCCAGATGGACTTCTCCCACTCGGCGAAGGGGCCGCGCTGCTGGGCGAGCTTCTCCGACGCGGCGAGCGACTCCTCCTCGATGAACGCCATCATCTCCTTGCCGAGGGCCACCCCTTGGTCCGAGTTGTAGGGGACGCCGAGCTCCACCAGGAGATCGGCCCAGCCCATGACGCCCAGGCCCACGCGCCGGATCCGCTTGGCCAGGTCGTCGATCTCGGGCAACGGGTACTTGTTGGCGTCGATGACGTTGTCGAGGAAGTGCGTGCAGAGGTGGACTACCGTCCGCAGGCGGTCCCAGTCCACGTCCCCCTTCTTGACGAACAACCCGAGATTGATGGAGCCCAGGTTGCACACGTCGTACGGGAGCAGGGGCTGCTCGCCGCAGGGGTTGGTCGCCTCGTAGCTGCCGAGGTGTGGGACCGGATTGTAGTAGTTGGCGCGGTCGATGAAGTACACGCCAGGCTCGCCGGTCTGCCACGCCCCGTGCACGATCTTGCGGAAGACGTCCCGCGCCTCGAGCTGACCCACGACCTTCTTGGAGCGCGGGTGGATCAGGTCGTAGCTGGTCCCCGCCTCCACCGCCTGCATGAACGCATCAGTGACCGCCACCGAGATGTTGAAGTTGGTGACCTGGGTCAGGTCTTCCTTGCAGGTGATGAAGTCCATGATGTCGGGATGGTCGACGCGCAGGATGCCCATGTTGGCCCCGCGGCGCGTACCGCCCTGCTTCACGACGTCGGTGGAGGCGTCATAGAGCTTCATGAACGAGACGGGCCCCGACGCCACGCCCATGGTGGAGCGGACCACGTCGTTCTTGGGACGGAGCCGGGAGAACGAGAACCCCGTGCCGCCGCCCGACTGGTGTACCAGCGCCATGGCGCGCAGGGTGTCGTAGATGCCGCTCTTCCCGTTGGACAGGGCGTCCTCGACGGGGAGCACGAAGCAGGCGGACAGCTGACCGAGGGGGCGGCCGGCGTTCATCAGCGTGGGCGAATTCGGCATCCAGACCCGCGTCGCCATCAACTCGAAGAAGGTCTCCGCCAGCGCGGCCACGGCCTTCTCCGAGGCGCCGTAGGTGGCGTCGGGAGCGGCGATGGTGCGGGCCACGCGCCAGAAAAGGTCTTCCGCCTTTTCGGTGGGCTGGCCGGCATCGTCCTTGACGAGGTACCGCTTCTCGAGAACGGTGAGGGCGTTGGCGCTCAAGTCGAGCGCGCCTTTGCGGGAATTGGAAGCAGTCATGCGGGCTCGTCCCTCACGGTATGAGCGTTACACAGAGCCTTAGGCGCTGAGAAGGTTGAAGGCGGCGTGCGCTCGGTGGAATCAGAAGCGCGGAGGCCCAAGGTAGGCGGGTCCATACGCCGGAGCAAGTTCTCACAACACCTTCGACAACATCGCGGGTCTTGACAATCAACATCACAAATCCGCCTTACTGATTTTTCAGGAGCGGGAATCTCCCGCTCCGGTGACGTACCGCCTCCGCCACGTAGTGTTCCCACGTCCCCCGGATGCGGGCGGTGAGCGCCTCGTCCACCTGCCGTACCACGCGGCCCGGCACGCCCATCACGAGCGACCGCGGCGGGATCACCATCCCTTCCCGCACCACCGCGCCCGCGGCGATCACACTCCCGGTCCCGACCACCACGTCGTTGAGCAGAATACTGCCCATCCCGATCAGGCAGTCGTCCTCGATGGTGCACCCGTGAATGATGGCCCGGTGGCCGATCCCCACCCGGGCCCCGATGCGGGCCGGCTTCCCTTCATCTACATGAACAATGGTCGCGTCCTGAACGTTCGAGCACTCGCCCACCACGATCGGAGCCATGTCCCCCCGCAGGACGCACCCGTACCAGACGCTGGACTTGGGCCCCAGGGTGACGTCCCCCAGCACCGTGGCGCCGGGAGCGATGTAGGAGGAAGGGTGGAGGCTCAGTTCTGCCTTCTGGGCACGAACGGCTGCTGGACCCAGGCATCCACCGGCGTGCCGGCTTTGAGGGCGGGCGTCCAGACGAGGGATTTCGACATCTCCAGTGCCTTGGTCGTGATGCTGTCCACATTGGAGGGTGAGAACAACCGGGACTCGAGGGTCTGGCCGTCGGGCGACACGTGGATGTACAGGATGGCGAGCCGCGGCACCTCGGGGGCGTCCGCCGGCAGATTGATGAAGGTGGCGACGGTGGGCCGCGGCGGCGTGTCGAAGCACTCTTTCCGACGGTTGTACTCGGGTCCTGGCTCCGCGCAGATCACCGCCAGGGACGGGGCCGGCTTCGGCTTGGCCGGCGTGGTGGGCGCGCCGGCCGGCGGGGCATGCGTCGTATCGTGCTTCGTCGTGTCTTGGGCGCCGGCCAGAGCGGTCGTGTCTTTCGCCGCGAGGGTCGTCGTGTCGACGGGAGCGACCGGGACCGCCTTGGAGAGCAGGCGGCTGATCAGGCCCTGCTGAATCCCGAAGTACCAGACGGCGCCGCCGACCACCAGCAGCACGGCCATAAAGATCGCGAGCCCACCCACCGTGGACTTCGGCTTCGCGTCCCGCTCCCCCACCTCAGGCGTGTCCCCCCGGCCCGTCATCCCGGTGGTGACGCGGGGCGAGGCAATGGAGGGCATGGCGCGGGTCGCGGCGGTCGAGATTCCGGTCGCGACGTATCCTCCCGCCTCGACCGCCTCCACCATCTGTTCGGCGCTCTGGAACCGCTCCTCCGGCACCTTGGCCATCATCTTCTTGACGATCTCGAAGATGTGGCGGTGCTCGTCGGTCTTGAGCTCCGGTGTGGGGAGGGCCTCCATGATGTGCTTGTAGCCGATGGAGAAGGAATCTTCCCCGTCGAACGGCACCGCCCCGGTCAAGCAGACGTACGCGACCACGCCCAGGGAGTAGATGTCGGAGCGGCCATCCAGGGGCTGCGCCCGGGCCTGCTCCGGGCTCATGTAGTGCGGCGTGCCGATCGCCATCCCGGTGCCCGTGAGCTTCCCGCCACTCGCGGCCTTCGCGATCCCGAAGTCCGTCACCACAGGTGTTCCGAGATCGTCGAACATGATGTTGTCGGGCTTCACGTCCCGGTGGACGATGTTGCTCTTGTGCGCATAGCCCAGTGCGCGCCCGACCTCGGTCAGCACGCGTCGGATTTCGGCGGGTGGGAGGGCGCCCCGCTGCGAGAGCACTGCGGAGAGCGGCTTGCCCCGCAGGAACTTCATCACGAAGTAGATCACCCGCCCCGACTTGCCGACCCGGTAGATGGGGATGATGCCGGGGTGCTCCAGCTTGGCCGAGGTGCGCGCCTCGCGCTGGAAGCGCTCGACGAATTCCTTGTCGAAGGCGAGGGAGAACGGCAGGACCTTGATGGCCACGTCCCGCTCCAGCTGCTTCTCGCGGGCTTTGAAGACGATGGCCATGCCCCCGCGGCCCAGCTCGTCGAGGATCTCGTACTCCTCTTTCAGCTGGTCGCGGACGAGATCGATTTCAGTGACTTCCTGCTGGCCGGTGGTGATGGCATGGACCGGAGTGGTGGCGGTCAGGTCCAGGCCGCAGGACTTACAGAACTTCGCGTTGTCTTCGTTCTGAGTGCCGCAGCGGGAGCAGTACATCCCATCTCCGCAAGGAGTGCCGGAAACTTAGGGCGCGGCGCTTGGCAGTGTCAATCAGTTCGCGGAAACGACCTCGAAGAGTCGCGCCCGAGTCAGCACGCGGCCGGTGGCGGGATCGGTGATGCGGAGCGTCAACTCGTAACTCCCGTTGGGGACGTCGCGCAGTGCCACGGTGCGGTGGACGAGGGCGCGCGGGCCCTCGGCCGCCGCGTCGAACTCCAGCTGCACGGGCGGATGATTCCCGCCGAAGAGCCGGCGGATGGCGCCGAAGATCGACCCGCCCCCCTTCCGCTGGACCTTGATCTCCGTGTGATACGTCGCCCCCGCGGGCAGGCCGTAGACCTCGTAGTAGAGCTGTGCGTCGCCGCCCACGGGGAACCGGTCGAGGGGGTTCACGTACACGGTATCGCCGTGCTGCGCCCAGGACAGGCCGCCCGTCTTCCCCACCACCAGATCCGACAGGGCGACGGTGTGCCCGTCCAGCGGCGCCACCGCGACCGTGTCGCTCAACACCGCGCCGCTCACCCCGTCGCGCGACTCGATGAGCAGACGGTAGCGATAGTCCCCGGCCGGGACCGGGATCTCCAGCTGCCCCGTGAGATACGAGGGATTCTTGAGCGCCTGCGCCACTCCGAACACCCGCAGCGTGTCGATGTGGGCGACCAGACTGTCGGT
>DATBBZ010000331.1:0-4228 GCA_036270745.1 Gemmatimonadales bacterium
TCCTCGGACCTCAGTCAGTGCACCCAACGTGAACTCGACGCCATCGCCCGCTCACTCAACACCAGGCCTCGACAGACCCTCGGTTGGATGACACCATCTCAGGCGTTCGCCGAGGCGTTGCGTTGACCGATTGAGGACACACCGGTTCTGCGGATCGGTCATTCACCTTGCCATCGTCGCTGAGACATGCCGTAGTTCGGAAGACTCCAGAGTTGCGCCCTACGCGGTCGAAAATGATAGATCACGTCAAATGAGTCGTCATTCGAAGGCAGATACTGCTGGTCCTCGGCAGAATCGTATTTCGAAGCCAACGCACCAAGGATCTCTAGATGACTTAGAGGATGGCCCAGATCATCGAGGGACCCATAAACAATCACTACCTCCTCGGCGCTCTCAGAGTGGATGACGACGCTGCTTTGTCTGGCCACATTGCGCGACTTGATGGTTTTCCTTTCGCTGTAGAAGTACATCTGATCGCCGAGCACAACGCCCCAAACGGGATTTGCGTGGGGTGAGCCGTCGCGGTTCGTCGTCCCGAGCCAATAGCTCCGCAGGGGTGCCAGAACGAGAGCCACCTCGCTCCACTGGATTAGCGCGCTAGCTCGGTCGGGCACGTCCAACATCATCGCGGGTACTAGACCAGGATGAATCAGAGCTCGCTTGCGCTGTCCCCGAACGCCGGAACGAGACGCTCAGCAAGCAACTCAGGAATGCCCAATGCCCGAGTTTTCCGACGCCCGGGCACGGGCATCGCATGTCCGATACGGTGCCGGTCACATCGATCGCGTCCTTGACGCGGGAGGGTTGGTGCATGATGGCACTCGGTATCTACTTCGTACACGACAAATTCACGCCAGAGAAGTACGAAAGTGCGATTAAGAAGCTACAGGCCGCGGGAGCGGGATCTCCCAAGGGGCGGACGTACCACGTCGCCCTCGAATCGAACGGTGAGATCCAGGTCTTTGACATTTGGGAGTCGCAAGCCGACTTCGATGCCTTTGGCGCGACCCTCGTTCCCATCCTCGCGGAGCTAGGTGTCGATCTCAAGGATCCAATGGTGGCAAACGTCCACAACGTGATCCAGGGCTGAACGCCGAAGCTCACGATCTCTGCCTAGAGCGTCCCAGATCGCCGGGAGCGGGGCGGGTGCCTGGTTAGATCCTCACCGGGCGATCCGCATATTCGAGAGAACATTCCCGTTTGTGGGGTCGAGGACGACCAACTGCCTTGTATCAGGTGACACCGTGGCGATCACGGCACCCGTCGCCGGATAGAGGACCACCAGCTTCCGAAGTTCGTGGGGAGGGGTCCCAGTCCGTTGACCGGAATGGTTTCGAAGTGGTCCGCCAACAAGCGAGGTGGCGGCGCACGCCGCAAGCACAAGCCCGAAAAGGACACCATCTGCGAGCGCCCTTCGCCTGGTCACTTCAGGGAGGGTAGCCGCTTCGCCGGAAAACGATGACGGTGCCCCACAACGCCGGGTCGGTGGCGCATCAGCCCGAGCGCATAGGGCCCGCTCCCCCCTCCTCACCTGGCTCAACGTCGGCTCGGTTCCGGATGGGGTGGCTGAGACGCCCCGACCCGGATGGGACCAACGTTTGGAGCTGCCATTCTTGCTTGAGGTCGCAGCGGCATAGCCCGTACCGCATGCACCTTGGGATAGTGCCTGGGCGATACTTGGCGTGTGGAAGATGGCGAACCCGGTGGTGCGTGCTACACCCCCTTTGAGGGAGCTACCGCCCTGTCGGGGTCGGACATGTCTCCTTAACATTTGATCCGATGTCGGAATACGTGTGCGCTGCTGGAACTCCGGTGACGTAGGAGAGCCCGCGTGACCTCCCTCGCATGGGTCCTGATACGCCAACTCCGCTCGCGCTGGCGGAGCTGGGCACTCCTGGCCGTGCTTGTGGGGCTCGCCGGCACCGTCGTGCTGACCGCGGCGGCCGGCGCCAGGCGCACCGACTCCGCCTACCAACGCTTCCTCGACACCGCCCATGCCTCCGACGTGCTGGTAAGCCCCAGCAATACAGGATTCGACGGCTACTACGGGGCGCTCGCCAGGCTTCCGGGTGCCGAGACGGTTGCGCCCATTATCGGTGTCCAGGCACTGCCCTTCCTCCCAGGCCCGAGGCTGGTGGAGGCCCAGGTCTACGCCCCCGCGGACCGGCGATACGGCAACGTGATCGAACATCCGCGGGTCGTCTCTGGGCGATTGCCGGATCCGACCAGGGTTCACGAGGTAGCTCTGGACCTCAAGGCGACGCAACGGCTCAACGTGCGGGTCGGCGGCACCGTCATGCTGGCAGCCACGCTGTCCACTGGGTCGTCTAGTCACCAGCCCCAGGGACTGCGGCTCTTCCGCCAGAGGGTGGTGGGCATCTTCATGACACGTGACAATCCCGTGCCGATCAACGCACTGGCGCAACTCCCCGTCGTGTACACCACCCACGCCTTCTACGCCGAGCTCGGTCCGCCCTACCGCGGCTTCGACGGCGCGTACGTGCGCCTACGCGCCGGCGCGTCGGCCTTCCAGTTTGAGCGGCAGGCTGAGGCGCTCGCGCAAAGGTACCCGGCGACGGGGGGCAGCGTGTTCGTGGCGAACTTGAATGACCAGGCCGCGCAGATCGAGCGCGCCATCCGGCCCGAGGCGATCGCGCTCGGGCTCTTCGCCCTCGTCGTCGCTTTCACCGGATTGGTGATCGTTGCGCAAGCGATCCTTCGCCAGCTGCGGACGTCCCGGATCGACCTCACCACCCTCCGCGCACTTGGGCTCACCCGGCGGCAGCTGTGGTCGATCAACCTCCTGCAGGTGGCAGCCGTGGCCGTCGTGGGCGCACTGATCGCCGCCAGCCTCGCCATCCTCGCGTCCCCGATCATGCCGCTTGGTGCGGCGCGCGTGGCAGAGCCGAGCCCGGGCATCGACGTCGATGTAGTGGTGCTCGGCCTCGGCTTCGTCGCCATTGTGGTGCTTCTGGTCGCGGTGCTCGCCTGGCCATCATGGCGGTTGAGCGCAGAGAGGCGGGCGACGAGGGACAGACGAGCCGCACCACGGAGCGCGCCGCACCTGCTCGGGCTCTCGTTGAGCGCGGCTCCGGTGACGGTGTCCCTCGGGATCCGCGAGGCGCTCGATCCTGGCACGGCGAGGGGGGCCGTTCCCGTTCGCAGCACGCTCGTCGGCACCATCCTGTCAATCGCGATGGTGGTCGGGACGCTGACCTTCGGCGCCAACCTCGTCCATCTCGTGACGACGCCGCAGCTCTACGGCCAGACCTGGCAAGCCTCGATCGATACGCAATTCCAGACCATTCCGGTCTCCTTCATCAATGCCGCGCTGATCAATCGCCCCGGCGTCGTCGCCTGGGCCGATGGGAACTTCGGGACTATTGACGTCATGGGTTCCCACATCCCCGCCATCGGTCTTTCCCGGGGGGCGGGCCCGCTGGTGGGGCCGACGCTGGTCACCGGGCGTTTGCCCACGCGTCCTGACGAGATCGCGTTGGGAGCCTCGGTCCTGCGCTCGGTCAACCGCCAGGTGGGGCAGGACCTGACGGTCCACGTCACCGGCGCTCAGCGGAAGATGCACATCGTGGGTCAGGCGGTATTCCCCGCCTTCGACCAGGGGAGCTTCACGGCGACCGACCTGGGCATCGGTGCTGCGGTGATCGCGGCGGATCTCGCACCGCAGGGGACACCGGTCGCTGACTCCTACGTGTTCTTCCTGGTTCGCTTCGCCCCGGGTCCCGATCAATCCCGCCAGGTGGCGCGCTTCGGGCGGGCCACTTCTCGGTACTGCTTGGGGGTGCAGCAGACCACCTGCTTTGTCACGACCCAGACCCCGTTTGACATCGGCAATTACGCCCGGATCCAAGACATTCCCGAGTTCCTCGCTCTGGTCCTGGCCGTCCTGGGCGTGGGGGTGCTCGCGCAGCTCATGGTCGTGTGGGTCCAGCGGCGCCGTCGCGAGATCGCCATCCTCAAGACCATCGGATTCGTGCGTCGGCAAGTGCTGGCCCTCGTCGCGTGGCAGGCGGGGACCTTTGCCGCACTCTCGCTGGTCGTCGGGATCCCGCTCGGCATCATTGTCGGCCGAGGTACCTGGGCCCTCTTTGCGAACGAGCTGGGCATCGCCTCCTCGTCGGTCGTGCCGTCGACGCGCATCGCGCTGTGCGTCCCGGCGGTGGTGCTGGTTTCCATGCTCGTCGCCATGGGTCCGGCCTGGGTCGCCAGC
>DATBBZ010000332.1:0-4680 GCA_036270745.1 Gemmatimonadales bacterium
CACGTCGGCCAGGCCCATGAAGTGCCAGCTGTGCCCGGCGTCGGGCGAGAAGTAGACGCCATGTCCGTTGACGACATCGTTCCGGATCGCGGCCTCACCGGTCCCCACCCAGACCAGATTGGGGTTCGACGGAGCGAGGGCCACGGCCCCGATCGACGCGACCGGCTGATCCTTGAAGATGGCGCCCCAGGTGTTCCCGCCGTCGGTGGTCTTCCACACGCCGCCCGCCGCTGCGCCCACGTAATACGTCAGGGGCTGGCCCGGAATCCCCGTCACCGACGCCACGCGTCCGCCCGCTACCGAGGGGCCGAGATTGCGGAACCGGATCGTGTTGAGCGAGTCGGCCGGCGAGGCCCCGGGAGCCGCGGGCTGCGTAGCCGTGGCATCAGCCGGCGCCTTGGCCGCCGGCTTGCGGTTCGCCTTGGCCTGTGCGGCGAGGGGGGTCGCCAGACTCACGAGGCCGGCGAGCGTAAGTAGAGGAAGGACACCCGGACGGTGCATTGCCGTCTCCTGATTTGGAATGGGAAGGGGACCCCCAAAACTGCGGCGCCCCCCTCGTTACGGAAGGGGGGCGCCGATCGTTGTCGTCCAAAAGTCGTCAGGCGCTACTTCGCCCGTTCCAGGTATTTCCCTTCCCGGGGATCCACCCGGAGGCGGTCGCCGGTGGAGATGAACTCGGGCACCTGAATCGTGACCCCATTGGACAACTTGGCGGGCTTGCTGCTGGCGGTCTTAGTCGCCGACTTCATGACCGGCGAGGTCTCGACGACGTCCAGCTCCATCACCGCGGGCAGCTTGATCCCGATCGGCTTGCCGTCGAGCCACTCCGCCTGAAAGTGCATTTCAGGCTGCAACCACTCGCCCTGATCCCCCACCGAGCCCTCGTCGAGCGTGTACTGCTCGTACGACTGGGCGTCCATGACGTGCACGCCACTGTGGTCGCGGTAAAGCACCTGGAAATCCTTCTGGTCGAGCCGGACTTCGTCGAGGAAGTCGGTGGCCGATACGCGCGTGTCGAAGGTCTTGCCGGACTTCAGGTTGCGCAGACGAAGCTGGACGAATGCTGGAGGTTGCCGGGGGTGCGGTACGTGAACTCCTCCACGCGGCACGGGTTGCCATCCATCATGATCACGTGCCCGCCGCGGATATCGGTCGCCTTCATTGCAATGCCCCACTACTAGGAAGAAAGGTCGCTAAGGGAGGGGAAACCTAAACAGAAGTACAAGGGGGGCAATGGCACTCGAGCCACCGCCCCCCTCCTCAACTCTCTACCCCTTCAGTTCTTAGGTGTCTTCCACGACTCGACTTCCTGCATGAACGCGAGCGCTTCCGCCGCGAGATCCACGACGGGCGTCCCCGGCGTTTCGGTCAACGCGCTAATTCGGGTCAGGTTCGTCTGGGCCCGGGTGTATCCCGAATCGGCCGACAGCGCCGACTTATAGGCCTCGGCCGCCGCCGTGTAGTGACCGGTCTTCTCCAGTGCCAGGCCCAGGCTGTTCCGGAACGTGGACGAGTTCGAGAGCTCGACGGCCCGCGACAACACCTTCAGGGCCTCGTCGTACTGCCCGCGCTCGATCTGTACCAACCCGAGGTTGTTCATCGACCAGCCATCCTGCTCGTTCAACACGATCGCACGCTGGTACTCGGCCACCGCGGAGTCGGTTTGGCCCAAGAAGTCGTGGGCGCGGCCGAGCAGGCGGTACGCCGAGCCCGACGTTGAGTCGAGCGCGATGACCAGTTGAATTTCGTCGATCGACTCCTTCGCCTTCCCCTGCTCGATCAGCACGCGGGAAAGGTTCAGGCGGGGCGGCAGCCTGCTTGAATCCTCCGCGATGGCGGCGCGGAATTCGGTCACCGCACCGTCCCGGTCACCGCTCCGCCAGGCGTTCACCGCCAGCTTGTAGTGGCTCACGGTGGGTGGGGCAGGCGCCGGCGGCGTCACCGGGACCGCCGGACCGGTCGGCGTGGCTTTGGTGGTGGCGGGCAGCGACGCCGTGGTCGTGTCGGCCGACTTATGGCCACAGGCGAAGACGAATGCGGCGGCTCCAATGGCCAGAACGACGAGAGTGGGAAACTTGGAGCCTTCGTCGAGCGTGAAGCGATACATGACGTCCTCCAGGACGGGGTTGCCGTCACTAGAGGCAGAAGAGATGCCAGGGATCAGGTGTCAGGTATCAGGTGTCAGCAACTGCACTTAAGGGGAGAACCCTTTTCGCAGTGTGTCCGTGCGAACCCGAGGGTAGCCGAAAGGGAGTGTCCCGGCGAACACTACCTCAAGTGATAGAGCGCGATCGCGTTGTCGCGTAGGACCTTTCGGGCCACCAGGCGAGCTTGGGCCATGGTGATGTCACCGTCCCGGACCATCGCCGTCAGGGCCATGCCGAGGGCGCGGCGAGCGGTGGTGGAGGCGACCCAGGCGCCCATCATCCAGGTCTGCTTGGGACCTCCGTCGAACGCGTCGGTGCCGAAGAGAACCTTGTCAGGCCAGCGCATGAGCCATCCCCGGAGGACCGTCGCCAGCTCCTCAGGAGCGAGGACCAGGTCCATCATCGAGATGTCGGCATAGACGTTCGGCTTCGCCAACATGGCTTCGGTCTCGCCCACGTGCGGCCAGCCGCCATGGATCAGAACGAAGTTGGTCCCCCGCAACGTCGAGTCGTTGAACACGGGCTCCAGCAGGCCCGGCCTCGCCCCTTCGGCGTTGTAATAGCCACCGAAGAACTCGAGGGCGTGGAGGTGCACGGCCATTCCCAGCTTCCCCGCCTCTCGCGCCACAAACCGGAATAAGGCGTCCGAAAGAATCTTCACGTCATCCGCCGAAGGGGTGCCGCCGCCGGCGTACTGCGCGTAAATCGCCTCCGCGCGCGCCGTGTCGGGATTCGCGAAATCGAATGACCGCAGATAGGCCACTTCGAACTTGATGGCGCGGGCGCCGTCGTCGTGCTGGCGGCGCAAGGTCGACAGCACGAGCCCCTCGAACCCGGCCAGAGTCGGAGGGATGGCTAAGGTGGAACCGAGATCGGCGAGGTACCGCTTGAGCAGCTTGGCCTCGAGCGGGTAGAGCGCCCGGGTGTCGGGCGTCTGTCCGGCCATCCTGTTGTCGAGCGGAAAGATCAACGGGTCGTCGAAAGGGACCCACCGGAACCGGTCGCTGGAGAGTCCCGCTCCCATGGCGATCCGGTTGGCGAACTCCACGTCGATGCCGGCCCGGTCGAGAGCCTGCGCCGGTGTGCTCGCCCCCTGCATCGCCCGGGCCGCCTGCCCCCACACCGGTGCGTCGCGGGTGAGACGCCAGGGGAGCGCAAATGGCGGGATGCCATCGAGGGGCAGCGCGTCGTACTCGGTGTCGGCCGGGGCTCCCGCCGCCACCGGACGCATCGGATGGGCGTGGTTGTCGATGGCTTTGATCCTGGCGATGTACGCGGCGAGCGAAAAGTCGACCGGAGTTTGGGCGCGCACCTGAACTGAAACCAGGAAGGTCAGTACGAGAAGGGGCCGCATTCGAGAGAGAATGCGGCCCCGGGAACGTCTTGGCTAGTTTCTCCTGATCCCGTGTCTCCTCAAGATCTTGAGGAGGCTCGCATGATCCGCCAGCCCCAGCTCGCGCGCCGTCCGCGTGATGTGCCACGCGTTCCGGTCGAGCGCCGTCAGCAGGATCCGCCGCTCCGCCTGCGCCCTGAGCTCCCGGAAGGTCCCCGCCATCGCGCCCGTCTCGGCGGCCGGAGCCTCCCGCACCTCCCGCGGAATGTCCCCGACACCCAGCACTTCGGTGTCCGCAGCGATGAGCATCCGCTCCACCACATTCTTGAGCTCGCGGACATTGTTGCGGGACCAGTCGGCCCGGGCCAGAACTTCCACCGCCTCGGGTTCGATGGGCTTAGGCCGCATCCCGAACCGAGATCCCACCACGCCGATGAGGTGGTCGACCAGGCCCGGGATGTCCGTCCGCCGCTCGGCGAGAGCGGGCACCCGGAGAACGTGCACGCAGAGCCGGTAGTAGAGGTCAAGCCGGAACCGGCCCGCCTGCACTTCCTGTTCGAGCTGCCGGTTGGTCGCCGCCACCACTCGGGCGTCCACCGGAATCGTCCGGTTGCCGCCCACCCGCGTGATTTCGCGCTGCTCGAGAACTCGCAGCAGTTTGGACTGCGCCGGCAGTGGCAGCTCCCCCACTTCATCCAGGAAGAGCGTCCCGCCCGCGGCCGTCTCGAACGCACCTTTCCGCAGGGTGTGCGCGCCCGTGAACGCCCCTCGTTCATGGCCGAAGAGCTCGCTTTCCACCAGCTCTCCCGGCAGCGCGGCACAGTTCACCGCCACCAGCAGGCCCCTCCGGGCCGAGAGGCGGTGGAGCTCCCGGGCCACCAGCTCCTTGCCCGTGCCCGAGTCCCCCAGGATGAGCACTGGACTGGGAATCGGCGCCAGCCGATTGAGCTGCTCCCGCACCCGGGCGAGCGCCGCCGAGGTTCCCACCAACGCCCCTTCGGACGCGCGCAGCGTGGCCACCTCACGGGTCAGGCGTTCCCGCTCCAGGACGTGCTCCACCTCACGCACCACCCGCTCCATCGGTTCGGCCTTGTCCAGAAAACTGCGGGCCCCGAGCTGAACCGCCTGGAGGCAGCGGTCGTAGGTGCCGGTCCCGGTGTACACGATCACCGGCAGCCGGCGCCCGACCGACTTCAGCAC
>DATBBZ010000333.1:0-2650 GCA_036270745.1 Gemmatimonadales bacterium
GCAGCCGGTACGCCTCGCGCGACGCGAGGAGTTGGGCTTCCGTCGACCCGATCCAGTCTTCCCACAACTTTGCGGCCGCCTCGTGCCGCGCGCCCTTCACGATGCCGATGGCATCTTCGATGACCGGCGTGCCGTCCCTCGGAAAGACGTATCCCAGCTGCATCCCCTCGCGCTTGTTGAGCAGGATATCCGGAAGGTCCCAGATGGTGATCAGGGCTTCCTGCCGGACGATCTTCTGGTCGAGGAGCGTGCCGTTCAGCACGTATTCCTTGGTCTGTGCGTCGAGCGCCTTGAGATAACCAAAGGCCAGGGCGGTGTCTGCGGTCTGCTTGAATCCCCGCTCGATCAGGAGGCCCCAGACCGCCCGCATGGTCCCGGAGGCGAGCGGATCGCGGATGATGATCTTGCCCTTCCACTTCGGCTCGAGCAGGTCGGCCCAGGTCTGCGGCGCCTCGGCGGGCTTCAGGGCCTGGTCGGCGTAGACGATCACCGCGGGAGTCTCGTAGGACGCGAAATACAGGTCCCCAGGTCCCTGTTCATGCGGTGCGACGGTCCCGGCCCAGGTGGGACGGAAGGGCTGGAGGAGCGAATCCTCAACCCCGCGCGCAAAAATCGTTGCCGGACCGCCGAACCACACGTCGGCCTGCGGATTCGCCCGCTCGGACCTGACGCGATCGTAGACTTCCTGGGAGCCCATGTCGAGCCAGTGCACGGCGATGTCGGGGTGCAGCTGCTCGAAGCGTTTCTGGAGCAGCGTGAGCAGGTCGCGGCCGTGGGGGGAATAGATCACGAGGGGCGTCCGGCCTCCCCCGGAGCAGGCGGAAACCATGAGGCCCAAGGCGCAGATAGCAGACTGCAGTCTGCCCCCTCCGCATGGGGGCTTCCCTGCGCCGGAGCGGACTGCTGACTGCAGTCTGCGCCGTTCGTCAGGGCACATGCGTCGGCGTCAGCGCCAGCAGATTCGCGAAGAGCCGATACGCGCCGACGACACCCGCGGGAAGCTCCCGGAAGAAGGACAGTCCCGTGTAGACGTAGGTTCCGCGGCCGAGGGGGGCGACGAGGAGTCCACCCGCCAGCGGTGACTCGCCCGGATCGTGCATGGCGAACACGGGGTGATAGGTGGAGTCCCAATCATGCGCGAAGTAGAGCCCGCGCTCCTGTACCCACCCCTGCCAGTCCGAGGGCCCGATCGCATTCGGGCTCTTGAGGACACGTGACGACGTGTCGGTCACCGTCACCGTGGCGTTCTCGTCCGTGACCCGGTCATGCGGATTGGCGATGGACATGGGATAGGGAGCGAAGCCGCCCCGGATAAACGGGTACTGCTGGTACTGCACGACGATCAGGCCGCCGGCGCGCGCGTAGTCCAGGAGCCGGCCATTGTTCGCGACGAGCGCGGGATCAGTCTCGTACGCGCGGCTCCCGATCACGATGGCGTCGTACCGCGAGAGATTGCCCTTCGCCAGCGTGTCGGCGCTCAGCACTTCGATGGGCAAGCCGACAGCAATCAGGGCCTCCGGCACGCGGTCCGACGCGCCGCGGACGTAGCCGATCCGCGAAAGCGCCGGCAGGGTGATGGGGGCGACCTTGATGTCCACCACCGACGGATGCACCACCGCGCGCGGCTCGATGTGGGGGTAGTCGATCACCACCAGCGCGCCGTCGCTGACGTTGCGGTCGGATCCCCGGACCGACGCGCGCAGGTGGAAATCGCCCGCCTTGGTGTTCGCGGGCAGGTCCACCATGAAGCTGTAGCTCTTGGTCTCGTCCTCGCGGGTGAATGACAGCGAGTCGGAAGGAACGGGGGGCCACCCGGACGGCACCGTGACGTCGACGCGCCCCGTGGCCGGACCGCGGTTCCGGTTGGTCACCGTCACGGTGAATTGCCGGGACCCGCCTGCGGCCTGTGGCCACACCACCAGACTGGGCGTGATCGATACCTCGAAGGGCTCCGTGACCATGAGCGGCCGCCGCACTTCCCCGCGGGCCTGATCCCGGAAGCGATAGACGACTTGTCTGGTCAGCGTGACCGGCGCGCCGTCGATCACCAGGTGCACCCGCAGGGAAACCGGCGGCGGGCCGAACGGGAGGCCCCGGATGTCCGCAGCCACTCCGGCCCAGTCGTAGAGCGCCCTGTTCAGGGGCCTTTCGAGGAAGTACGGCTGGGAGCGAGGCGCGGCGGCCGGAACGTGCACGGCGAAATGGCGCTGGATCACGGATCCGGAAGGTAGTGCCGCGACCCCCGTCTCCATCGTGTCCACGGACCACGCCGCCGGCACCGAGAAATCGATACCGGTGAGCCGCACCGAGTCGCTGCCCGCGTTCCACAAATCCGCCTCGACCTGCACCCGCTCGCCCCGGATCACGATGTCGTCATCCGCAATCCCGTCCACCACCACGCCCGCGGCGTCGGCCAGCGCGTTCTCCGCGAGGGCCCGCTGATCGGGATCGTCCGTGCCGAGAGCCTGGAGCGCCCGCGCGAGCAAGGGCGCCACCGCCCCCGGGTCGTACGGAGAGAGCCGGCGGCGTGCGGAGTCGACCAGGGCGACATAGGCATCCCGGCCATGCAGGGTGGTGTCTACGCCGGTGAAGAATCCGTCGGACCCCGCCGCCCGATTCCGGCTGTCCACCAACGTCAACCGGATCTGAC
>DATBBZ010000334.1:0-2915 GCA_036270745.1 Gemmatimonadales bacterium
CTCGTAGTGCTCCCACCCGCGGAACTCGACGTCGGCGGCGCGCGCACCGGCCGAGGCCTGCGCGATGAGCTCCGGCAGGTTCCGGTACCCGTCGGGCCCCACGACCAGATCCACTTGAGGAATGCGCTCGAGGAGGCGGGGGCCGAGACGCTGGGCCATGCAACCGACCACGCCCAGCACGCCGCCGGGACGCTTGAAGACCTTCAGCTCGCCCATGCGCGACAACACCTTCTGCTCGGCATGATCGCGGACGGCGCAGGTGTTCACCAGGAGGACGTCGGCATCGGTGGGCGCCTCGACCACGGCGTACCCCTCCCGTGCCAGGAGTCCAAGCATCAGCTCGGAATCCGACACGTTCATCTGGCACCCGTAGGTCTCGATGTACACGCCGCGCGTTTTCACAGCGGGAAAGATAGGGGCAGAATCGCCCTCAGGGGCGGACGGTCAGGCCGGCCATGAGAACCCAGCCGTTCTCGGTGAGCCCACCGCCGCTCCGGCGCAGGTGCTCGATGCCGAAGTCCAGAATCCCCCGGCCCTGCGAGAAGATGAAGCCCGTACCGGCGGAAATCCCGAGCTGGGTAGGGGCCGTGGGACCGGGACCGAAGGGCATCTGGCCCCCACGCACGCCCAGCCGGATGGGCAGTGACGCCCGTCCGAACTCTCCGCCGATCGACCAGTTGGTGGTGTTGAAGGCAGTCCCCGAGGTCGACGACACCGACCAGTTCGCGTGCGTCACCGCGCCGGCGACCTTCACTTCCGGCGTCACCGTCCATTGGATTGCGCCGCCGATGCTGGTCGGCAGGTCACTCTGGGCATTCTGGAATCCGCTGACCTCCGCCCGCAGGTGGTTGTCCGATCTCATGAACCCCGAGAGACGGAGGCCCGGGAGCGGGGTGGCCAGCACGCTGAGGGAGACTCCCACGCCGTCGTAGCTCTCTTCCTCGGTCTGCCCCGAGTTCAAGTAGGCCGAGGAGTCACTGAACACGCGGGTCGCGGTGAGCTTGGAGGAGCCCGTGAGGATGTGGAATCCGCCGCCGACCACGAGCCGGGGGCTGAAGCTCCACGCGGCCGCCAGCCGGAGATCCGTGACGGCACCGTCGCTGCCGAACTTGTCGACGTACGTCTCCGGCAATCCGCGGATCATGACGGTGCCGGGGACCTGAAGGGTATACGACCGGTAGAGGTAGGTCGAGAACCCGCCGCCCACCACCAGCTTCCCGAACACCGGCCCCGCCACCTGCAGCATGGGAAACCGCGAGCTCCGGAGCGAGCTCTCGTTGGTCCCGTCGTTCACCCGCCGGTAGTCCGCGATGGACGTGGCGGACGCCGTGAGCCGGGTGACGTCCGAGAGCGCGGCGTCGGTCAACGACGACATGCCGTCGAAGGCCGCAAAGGCGCCGCCCGTGGACCAGGCCCGCACACTGGCGAAGGTGCCGGGAGCGCCCAGGCCGCGAATGCCGAACTGGGAATCCTGGGCCACGAGAGACCGTGATCCCATCGCGATCAGCACGCCGCCCAGGGCGGCCACAATCGCTCGGCGCATCAGGGGCTCCCGAACGCGTAGCGGGGCACGTAGGTGATATGGAGCGCCGGCCGGAAGGCGGTCGTGCGCGAGGAGTAGAACCGCACGGGCACCAGGCTCCCTCCCTCCGGCGTACCACGCAGCATCAGGGCCTGGGGAGCCACCGTGTCCGCGGCCCACCCGCGGATGATCAACGTGACATCCGTGGCGACGGTATCGGTACGGCCGACCCGCGCCGCCGACGGTACCACGAAAGCGGAGTCTCCCGGAGCGAGCGGGGCGCACGCCACGGACAGCGGGTCGAAGGGATCCGGAATACAAGGCGACTTGGCGCCGAGGTCCGTACTCACACGGGTGAGCGCGAAGCGGACGGAGTCCCTGGGGAGCCCCACGGGAGCCGTGACGGGGACCAGGTACAGCGTCGCCCGGATGACCTGCGCCGAATCGCGGATGGCGCGGGGAATGGAGAAGCGCAGGAGCGATCGCGCCGAAGGGACGCCCCCCACGACCAGATTCGAATCGAGTGTCGGTGCGGCGGCATTACTCACGAAGGAGTTGAACAGATTGATGCCGATGCCCAGCACGCGATGGACTTTGGTACCCGCCGAATCGAACGTCCCCCACCACCGGAACGTCGGCCCGGCGCTCTGCCGCACCGACGCGAAGGAGACGATCGCCAGGGAATCAGCGCTGATCCGGATGCCGTACGCGCGGCTCCCGGAGTCCGAGGCAAGGAAGTTGGCCTGCCCCGAGTCGAGTGAGATCTTGACCTTGAGTGCTCCGGTAGTGGAATCGGTCACCGCGACCGAATCACCGGTCGTCGAGTCGATGCCGCCCGCGAGATGTAAGACGCTATCGACGTTCACCGAGCGCACGAGCGAGTCGGTGAACGGCCCCGCGAGGTCCGCGAGGGTGGTATTAGGGCCGATGCTCTTGGGCAGGCGATAGAGGCTGATCGTCAAGTTCGAGGCCAGCGTATCGCGCCGGTTGATCTGCACCACCATCGTGGCGGAATCCACTGACAGGTACGGCACCGTCGTGGTGTCGCTCGTGCTGTTGGGTCGCAGCAGCACGCGCGTTCCCACTGGACCGATCAGGAAGATCGGACGGCTGTCGAGCCCGAAGGCACTGGCCGCGAGCATTTCCTGGGAGCTGTCCGGCTGCACGTAGCCCACGTAGCTCGAATCGCGCGAGATGATGTTGAGGACCGTGTCCACCACCGTGAGCTGCCGGCTCGGACAGAAGGCGGGACACTTTCCGGGCGCGGTGGCGTCCTCGGTGCAGGCCATCATGGCGACCACGAGGCCGAGGGCGAGCAGAGTCGGGCGTCCGATCCTCAAATCATGGCTCCAGCGTTTCCCGGGTGAATGCATCAGGCAGGAGCGCCCCCAGA
>DATBBZ010000335.1:0-4125 GCA_036270745.1 Gemmatimonadales bacterium
CACGTCGGCCACTTTCGCCGCGATCTCCGCGCCATAGCCCCAGGACAGCGAGTCTTCGTAGGCCACCAGAACTTTGTTGGTCTTCCGGACCGACCGCTCGATGGTCTCCCAGTCGACCGGGGAGAGGGACCGCAGGTCGATGACCTCGACCTTGGTCCCGTCCGCATCCTCGAGCATCTTCGCCGCCACCAGGGCGCGCTGGACCACGGCGCCGTACGTAATGACCGTGAGATCGGTCCCTTCCCGCGCCACGCGGGCCTTCCCGAACGGGATCATGAAATTCGGGCCGGGGTTTGGAGCCTTGTTGTAGGTCTGACGGTACAGGTGTTTGTGCTCGAGGAAGAGCACGGGGTCGTCACAGCGGATGGCGGTGCGCAGCAGTCCGTTGGCGTCGAGAGCCGTGGACGGGCAGATCACCCGGAGACCGGGAATCGACGTGAACACCACGGCGCCTGTCTGCGAATGGTAGATCGACCCGCCCTTCAGGTAACCGCCGTACGTCACACGCACCACCGCCGGACACTTGAAGGCGTTGTTCGACCGCCAGCGCATGGTCGCCAGCTCGTTCCGGATCTGGTGATACGCGGGCCAGATGTAGTCGAAGAACTGGATCTCGACCACCGGCTTCCAGCCGCGCATCCCGAGTCCGATGGCGCGACCCAGAATGTTGGCCTCGGCCAGCGGTGAGTTGTAGACGCGGTCACCACCGAATTGCCGCTGGAGCCCCCAGGTCACCTTGAACACACCGCCCTTGCCCTTTACGTCCTTCAACGCCTGCTCGCGGCTGGCGTCGGCGACGTCCTCTCCAAAGACGAGAATGCGCGGGTCGCGCGCCATCTCGTCCTTCATGCACACGTTCAGGAGGTCGACCACTGTGGTCGGCTCGCCCTTGAACTGCGGATCGTCCTCGGTGTCGAACTGTTCCGAGGTGGGGTCCACGTCGGGAGAGTAGACGTAGTTGTAGACCGTGTCGGTCTTCGGCTGCGGGGATACCAGCGCCATGTCGGCCGCGACCTGCACCTCGTCGTCGACCTGCTTCTTGATCGCTTCGATCTCCGCCTGGGTGGCCATCCCGTCGGCAATCAGGCGCTTGGGGAAGACCGTGATGCAGTCGCGCTTGGCCTCTTCCTCGCGCTCCTTGGACGTACGGTAGAGGACTTCGTCGTCCGAGAGGGAGTGGGAATAGGGGCGGGTCACATGGGCGTGGACCAGGGCCGGACCCTTCCGCTCCCGGCAGTACTCCACCGCCCGCCGCATCACCTCGTAGGAGGCGATCGGATCGCACCCGTCGACTTCCTGAATGAAGAGGTCGGGGAATCCCGTGACCAGTTTGGAAACCGAGCCGCCCGCGGTCTGGACCTCGACGGGCACCGAGATGGCGTAGCCGTTGTCCTCGACGAGGAACACGACCGGGAGCTTGAGATTGCAGGCGGTGTTCAGGGCCTCCCAGTACTCGCCTTCGCTGGTGGTGCCGTCACCGGACGAGCAGTAGACCACCTCATCCTTCTCCACCGCAATGTCCGCCACGTCCGCAATCTTCGTGGACCGGTACCAGGCCTCGGCACAGCCGACCGCCTGGATGAACTGGGTGCCGGTCGGGGAGGACTGGCTGACGATGTTGAGTGCCTGGTGGCCCCAGTGGGAGGGCATTTGGCGCCCGCCGGAGTTCGGGTCCTCGGCCGCGCCCACGGCAGAAAGCAGCATTTCGGTCGGCGTCATGCCTATGGTCAGGCAGAGCGCCCGGTCGCGGTAGTAGGGATAGAACCAGTCGTAGCCGGACTTCATGGCCTTGCCCGCGGCGACCAGGATGGCCTCGTGCCCGGCGCCCGAGATCTGGAAGAAGATCTTGTTCTGCCGCTTGAGCTGAATCTCCTTGTCGTCGATCCGGCGGTACAGGAGCATGAGGCGGTACATGTCCAGGAGCTCGGCCTTGCCCAACTGGGACTTGGCGGACTTGGACGGGGTGCGGGTCGAGGTCTTGGTGGCCATAGAGCTGAAAAGTAGCCTAGTTGCTCTTTCCCCTCAAAAGGTCCGCGAGGTGCGGAAAGGCTTGCAGGGCCATTCGCACGTGCCGATCGTGATGCAGTTGCAGATCATAGCGGGCGTCGAGCCCCCATCGAATCTCCACCACCTCCCGGCCCACTTCGTACCCGATGGTGAGCTCGGTAACCGAATCGACGGCCGCTTCGACATGCAGGCGGGTCCGAATCCGCTGGAGGAGGGGCTGGCCGAGGGTTTTCCCCCACTGGGCAAACCCGGCCTCGAAGGCCGTCATGCCCTGAGGTGTCGCAGGGAGAGTGGCGGCGATGGACTCCGCCACGGCGGCCACCCACCCGGAATCTGCGGCGACTACCCACCACCCCCGTAGTCCGACGACGGCCGAGTCGGTCAGGTCGGGCTGGACGCCGCCCCCACCGCGGACGGGCCGCCCGGCATCGGTGTGATAGACGTGATTCGTGTCTTCGGCGGCGCCGGTCTTGCCCGCGAGCTGATAGTACTGCTCCACGGCCAACCCCGCATACCGCCGTTGGATGTAACGCCCCGAGGGCGAGATCACGTGACCCACGGTCATATGCAGGATCTCGCCGGAGGAGAGGAAGAAATTCGTCTGCTCCAGCGCCTTGCCGAAGGTGCGCCGCCCCACGATGAGGGCGCGGTCGTGGTCCTGAAGCGAGGCGACGGTCATCTCCGAGGCGCTAGCGGAATTCTCATCCACTAGAATGATCAGCGGGAGATCCCTGAAGTCGCCGTCGCGTTTGGTGCGGTACGTGGTGTCGACGTCCGCACGCCGCCCCTTGACGGTGAAGACGATCGTCCCCTTCGGCACAAATTCAGAGACCAGATCCACGGCCTCGTCGACGTAGCCGCCGGGGTTATGGCGGAGATCCAGAATGATCTGCCGCGCCCCCTGCTTCTTGAGATTCTTGATAGCGTCGTGGACTTCGTCGGCCGATTTCGAACCGAATTCGTCGAGACGCAGGAACCCCGTGACCGAGTCCACCATCCGGGTCTCCCACACGTAACGCGCCTCGAGATTCCTCCGCTTCATGGTCACCGAGAAGGTGTCGGGGTCAAGACGGGACCCTCTCGCAAACCGCACCCGCACCTTGCTCCCCTCCGACCCCGCCATCCGGAGGCGGACGGTCTCGATCTCGAGGCCGGCGACCACGGTGTCGTTGATGGCGAGCACCCGGTCTCCCGGGCGGACGCCGGCGCCTTCGGCCGGACTCTTCGGGTACACGCCCAGCACCGTCGGATCGCCGTCGACTTCGTCGAGGCCCGCGCCCGTCGTGGCCAGATCGCCACGCTGCAGCGAGTCGAAGCGCTCCCAGTCGAGCCGCGAGAAGAAGAGGCTGTGCGGATCCAGGTCGCGGAGGACGCCATTGATGGCGGCCTTGACCAGGACACTATACCCGACCGAGTCCGGGTAGCTGTGGAAGATGTAGGTCAACACCTGCGAGAAAGTCTGGAGCTCCTCGTAGGAGGTGCGCTGCTGCGCCGTGCCCCGGGTGAGGGGAGCGGCCACCAGAAGGGCGGCGGCGACCAGCGCCCTAGTGCAGGGAGTTGAGACGTTTCTTGGCATCGTCGACCTGGCGTTGGAAGCGGCTCGGAGCGATCGCAATGAAACGAGTGAGGGCATTCTTGGCCTCGTCCTTCTTGTTGAGCTGCATTTCGATCACGCCCAGGTAGTAGGGCACCCGGGCGTCGCGAGCGTTACCGGCCTGGGCGTCCGTCAACGCCTTCTCCGCATCCTGCCACTGGCCCGCCTGAGCGAAGGTCTCGCCGAGATCGAGTAAGAGAGATGGATCATCCGGATTGGCGCTGGCGGCTTCCTGCCGCTCCCGGATGGCCTGTGGCCACATCGCGTGCTGTTCGTACATGTTGGCCAAGTGCACGTGGGCCATGAAGAGGCCCAGGTCATTCTGCGCCGCGGTGCGATAGGTGTCGATGGCGTCATTCAATTTGCCGAGCCGTTCCTGCATGACCCCGACGATGTACCGGTAGTCGTTGGTCTTGAGGGGAATGTGTAGCGTGCTGTCCCGCTTCTCTTCCTTGGACAGGCGATCGGTGAGCGTCTGGAAATCCGCGAGTGCTTCCTCGTTCTTGCCGACCTGGGCGGCGGAC
>DATBBZ010000336.1:0-3558 GCA_036270745.1 Gemmatimonadales bacterium
ACGTTTGGCAGTACCGCACTGGGCATGAAGGGCATGGCGGCGGAGTGGACGGCCGCCCAGGATCAGGGAGCGCTGGCCGGGGCCCCCAGGGCGACCCCCGGTCCCGCGGGCCAGATCTGGCTGGGAGGCACCCTGCCGGCCATTACCGTAGAGGCCCCGGCCTATTCGGCGGTGGTCATGGCCCCCGTCCAGGTGCCCTTGGTGCCGCCTCGCCGGCGTGCCTAAACAAGGCCCAGCCTGATCAGACCCGGAAACCGGGACTGCCAAACCCCCGTAGGATTCACCAGTTTATGAATCCCGCGGGGGTTTCTCGCAGGAGGAGACGGTTATGACGATGAAAAGCTTCTGGATGAAATGGCGCGCGGAAATCCTCCGCGGCTCACTCATCTTCGTGGTCGTGGTGGGGGCCGGCCTGGCTCTCGTCTCGGCCTTCCACAAAGGCGTGGACAGCCTGAAGAGCACGCGCGGCATCATCCCGCAGATCGCGCAGAGCTTGAGCGCGGGTATGGGCGGCGGATTCAACGACCCGGGCCGTACGCACGGGGATGCGTGGACCTGGCACCGGAAGCTCGTCCCTGGGCAGCAGATTACGATCCACAACAACAACGGGCCGGTGGAGATTCACCCTGCGGAGGGCCCGGAAACCGTGGTCGAGACCGAGAAGAGCTGGCTCGGCACCGATTCGGCCGCAGTCCAAATCATCGCGAACGATGGCCCCAACGGCGTCAGCATCTGTGCGGTCATGGAGGGGTCACAGAACGGCGACTGCGGCGGCGCACGGCACGGGCGTTCGAACGGCCATCGCGGGAGCCCGAAAGTCGCAGTGAAGTTCACCGTGCACGTGCCCTCGGGCGTGAAGATCGACGTGGAGTCGGGCCTCGGTGATGTGAAGGTCGATGGGGGCACGGCAGATCTGACGGTGCATTCCGGCATGGGCGACATCAGCGTCACCTCGATGGCGTGGCCGGTGGACCTCTTTAGCGGTACCGGTGACGTCAGCGCGACGCTCGCCGCTCCGGGCCGGGCAGACGCCCGAGTCAAATCGGGGACCGGCGACGTCAGTGTGACCCTTCCCGCACAGGTGAATCTGTCCATCAATGCGCATACCGGCGTAGGTGACCTCTCGGACGAGTTCGATCTCCCCGTCTCCGAGGCGCAGGACGGACCTTCCAAGTCTCTGACCGGGAATCTCGGGTCGGGTGGAGGCGTACTCTCGCTGAGCACAGGGACCGGGGATATCGCTCTAAACAAGGCGAATCCCAGCGGCACCCCCGTGACTCGCGTGAAGGTCACGAAGGCTGCTCGTGGCGTCAACGTCGTCGCCCCAGTGGCTCCGACGCCGCCCCCGGCAAGGCCTTAGGGCAGGTATCCCTTCACGGCCGCGGCGAAGCCGCGGACGTCGATGGGCTTGGGCAGAAGCCCGTCGAAGCCGGCGCGCTGAATGTGCTCGCGTTCGTCGGGCGCCGATCCACCACTCAGGGCGACCACCTTCAAAGGCTGGTCGCCCTGAACGTTTCGGGCGGCGGCGAGCAGGGCGAATCCGTCGCGACCGGGAATCTGGATGTCGAGGAGCACGAGGTCGGGGCGGCGGCCGGATAGGAGGTCCTCCAGCCCGTCGCCCGATTCCCGGTCGACCACTTCGTGACCCGCGGACTTGAGCAGCGCCGCGCCGAGTCGCCGGACCGTCGGGTCGTCGTCCACCATCACGATGTACGCCACGTTCTACAATACCTACATTTCGCCATCATGCGACCCAACAGTCTCGGCATTCTCGGCCTTGGCGCCATCGGAGGGTCGCTGGCGCGGCAGGCGAAGGCGGCGGGAATTCCGCTGGTGCTCGGCTGGAGTCCCGAGCCCGCGGAGCGCGTGGCCGCCGTAAAGCAGGGAGCCCTGGATGACGCGCCGCACGCCGCGGCCGACGTGGTGGGACGGGTCGAGCTGCTGGTGCTCGCGGCGCCTCCCGCGGCGAACCTGGATCTCCTCGACCGCCTCGCTCCCCGGATCGCGCCGTCCTGCCTCGTAACTGATGTCGGGTCGGTGAAGCGCAGCATCGTCGCCAAAGCCGAGGCACTGGGACTGGGGAGCCGGTTCGCCGGGAGTCACCCGCTGGCGGGGACGGAGCGGAACGGGTTCGACGCCTCCCGGGCCGACTTGTTTCGCGGGGCCGTCGTGTACGTGACGCCGGCGCAGGGCGGTGAGGGAACGGCACGCGAGGTCGCGCATTTCTGGGAGTCGGTCTGCGGCGCCCACCCCGTCATGCTCGATGCCCTCGCCCATGACGCCCAGCTGGCGGTGACCAGCCATCTGCCGCAGGTCGTGTCCTCCTTGCTCGGGTTCTACCTGTCGCGGCACCTCCCGTCGGGCGCGAGTCTCGGCCCCGGAGCCCGGGACACCACGCGACTCGCGGCCTCGGAGCCTTCACTCTGGACCGAGATCCTCCTGCTCAACCGGGACGCGCTCTTGCCGGTGCTGCGGGCCCTCGAAGAGCCACTTGGCGAATTGGAACGCGCTTTGGAAGCGGGGGACCGGGAGACAGTTCGGTCCTGGCTGTCTCGGGGCTCCGAATGGCGGCGCGGGCTGGACCGGCCCGCGTGAGAGTCGTAACGTTGCGCCGCCACCGGCCCGGAGCTCCGTGAGCGATCTCCTCGAGACCCTGAACGACGCCCTCAAGGACAAGTACGTCCTGCAGCGCGAGCTGGGTCGCGGCGGCATGGCGACCGTGTACTACGCCGAGGACGTGAAGCACGGGCGTGGGGTCGCCATCAAGGTTCTGCATCCCGACGTCGCTGCCTCGATGGGACAGGACCGATTCCTGCGCGAGATCGAGATCGCCGCGAAGCTCCAGCATCCGCACATCCTTCCTCTGTATGACTCCGGCGCCGCAGGGAATTACTTCTACTACGTGATGCCATTCGTCGAGGGCGAGTCCCTCCGCGACCGGCTGAACCGCGAGAGGCAGCTCTCCCAAGAAGACGTCCTCAAGATCACGGCACAAGTCGCGAGCGCCCTCGGCTACGCACACAGCCGGGGCGTGGTCCATCGCGACATCAAGCCCGAGAACATCATGCTGTCCGGGGACACGGCGATCGTCGCCGATTTCGGCATCGCGCGGACCGAGGGCGCCGGGCATTCCCTGACGCAGACGGGGACCATCATCGGGACCCCGACGTACATGAGCCCGGAGCAGGGGACGGGCAACCCAGACATCGACGGGCGCACCGACCAGTACAGCCTGGCGTGTGTCGTGTACGAGATGCTGGTCGGGGCGCCGCCATTCACGGGCCCGACGGTGCAGGCGGTGATCGCCAGACATTCGATGGACCTCGTGTCGCCGCCCTCGATTGTCCGCGAGTCGATTCCGGACACGATGGAAACGGCGCTTCTGCGGGCGCTCGCCAAGACCCCGGCCGACCGCTTCCCCACGGTCATCCTGTTCTCCGAGGCGCTGGGACGGCCCTCGAACATCACGGCGTCGCAACGTCGGAGGACCATGGGGGGGATGTCGGTGGCTCCCGGGAGTCGGGCGTTGCCGTGGAAACTGATTGCCGGGGGCGCCGG
>DATBBZ010000337.1:0-4474 GCA_036270745.1 Gemmatimonadales bacterium
ATGCGCCAGCTCCAGGGTGACGCGGCGCCGATGGGGAACTTCGCCCGCCACGGCGGTCCGCCGAACTTCGCGGCCCTGAACGGCACCGAACCGGGGGAGAGCATTCCGCTCGAGTCCATGAACGGGCAGCTCCGCACCACCGACTACGGCGACATGGCGCCGAGCGCCCAGATGTTGAAGGCGTGGCAGTGGGCGTGCACGGACTTGAAGAGCGTCGTCACGGGGTGGCGGACCGTGACCAGCAAGTCACTGCCGGAGCTCAATGCGCTGCTCACGAAGAGCGGGTTGTCGGCTGTGGCGGTCCCGACCGAGGCGCTGCCCGTGCCGCACTGCGGTGGGGGGGGCGGGGGCGGGGGCGCGCCGGCGGCTGCACCGAAGGGGCGGTAGGTCCGTGCCCCGTGGTGGGCGGCTGTTGGTGCTTGGACTTGCCCTCGGAGGCTTGCCGCGGCCAGCCGTCGCCCAGCAGCGGATGTCGATGGGAGAGCTCGAGGTCGCGGTCAAGAAGGATTCGAACGATCCGGTGCTCCATTACAACCTCGCGCAGGCGTATGCCCGCGCGAAGCGCGGACGGGAAGCGAAGCAGCAGTACCTGGCCGCGATGCGGATCGACGACCAGTTCGAGCCGGCGGTCACCGCGCTCGCGATGATGGCGCAGAATGATCGCCCCATCCTGTTAATCCTGCGGCTGGGGAACCGCTACGTGCTGATCGGGGGACACCCCAATCCTCACGACTCCACACTGATGCTGGTGCGCCGGGCCTTCGCGTTGGACCCGATTCAGGACCTCCGCACACCGGGACACTGGGGCTATCCCCAGTACTGGGCGAACACGTTTGAGCGGGCGGTCGGACGGTATCAGTCCGGGGAATACCAGGCCGCGCGCGATCTGTGCGACACAATCCTGGCCGGGATGCGGAAGCAGAGCGACGCGGATTCGGGGATCGCCACCGTCTGGTGGTATCACCTGCTGGCGTCCGCGGGACTCGAGGACTACGACCGGGCCATCGAGGACGGCGAGAAGCTCTTGGACCGGGCGCTGCGTCTCGAACTCGCCGACTCCATGAACACCACCGAACGGCTCAGCCACGAATACGAGTGGGTTCTCGCGCACCTGCACCAGCGTGCCCGCCACTACGTCGAAGCCGAGCGGTTGTACAAGCGAGTCGCCGAGGCCGATCTGGGCGCCTACATGGCCCATGTCGAGCTGGCCAACATGGACGAGGCGCAGAATCGACTGGAGGATGCGGTCACCGAACGGGAGCGAGCCATGGCGGCGGACATCGGCGACCCGTCCCTCGAGCTGCAGGCCGGTCTGAGCTATGAGTACGCCGGCCATCATGCGCAGGCCGACACCGTGCTTCGTCAGGCCATCAAGGACAATCCCCGGGAAACACGCTCCTACTACGTCCTTGGGCTGGTCGACATTGCGCTGGGGCGGGCGGATGATGCCAAGCAGGCGCTGGACCAGTTCCTCGCGCTCGCTCCGTCACGCTACGAGACCATGCGTACCGACGCCCGCAGCCGGAGGGCCGCGCTGAACTGATACATCCGTAGCCCCATCGCAGCGTTTCTGAACGGGTGCCCTCGGCGCGGAGCTTGCCGCACCGAGGGCACCGGCCATGAAGACCCTCATTCGCTGGGGGCCGGTCGCGCTGTTCGCGGCGTTCCTCGTCGCGTGTCAGGTCGGCCGACTCCTCCGTCCTTCCGATGGCGGCAACGGACCGCCCGCCGATTCCGCGGCTGCCCGCGTCGCCTTCTCCACCCAGCCGAATGACGCGGGTGTGGGGCAGGCGATTACTCCGCCGGTGATCGTCGTGATCACCGACAGTACCGGCCATCCCGTCCCCAGCTACTCCGGGTCCGTCACCATCTCGCTCGGCACCAATGCGACGGGGGCAACGCTCTCGGGTGCGAATACGGCGACTGCGACCAACGGTGTCGCGACCTTCTCAGGGCTGAGTGTCAACAAGGCCGGATCCGGATACACGCTGGCCGCGGCGTCCAGCGGGCTCACCGGAGCTACGAGCGCACCCTTTGACGTCACTACGGCCCCCGCGCCTCCTCCGAACCACGTGGCGTTCGTTATGCAGCCGAGTAGCACTCAGGCTGGGAACGCCATAGCTCCAGCGATTCAGGTCGCGGCGGAGGACAGCACGGGAAGAGTCGTGCCCACCTACATCGGAACCATCACCATCGCCCTCGGCGCGAATCCCGGTGGCGGGACTCTTTCCGGAACGCGGGTCCTGGCCGCGACGAATGGCGTCGCGACCTTCTCCACACTGAGCATCGACAAGGCCGCGTCGGGATACAGTCTGACGGCGACTGCGTCGGGGCTGACGGGAGCGACCAGCGCCGGCTTCGATATCACGGCCCTCCCGCCACCTCCGCCGATGGCTACGGCCCTCTTGTTCACGGCTCAGCCGCAGTCGGCCCAGACGGGCGCATCGCTGGGCACTATCACGGTGGCGGCGGTGGATTCGACGGGAGCGGTGGTCTCAGATTTCAGCGGGATGGTCACCCTCGCGATCGGGAGCAACCCGTCGGGGGGCACGCTCGCGGGGCTTACGTCCGCCGCTACGAGCGGCGGCGTGGCCACGTTTTCGGGATTGAGCATCGACAAGGCCGGCGCGGGCTACACGCTGGCGGCGTCGACGCTGGGCTTGAAGAGCGCGACGAGCGCCACGTTCACCGTGACCGCCCCTCCTCCCAACACCGGTAGCCTGACGGTCACGACGGCGACGACAGGGTCGAACCTGGACGCTGACGGCTACACGGCGACCGTGGACGGGTCAAACAGCCAGGCGGTGGGGATCAATGCGAGCGTGACGTTCTCCAACCTGTCGGGTGGCTCTCACACCGTCGTGCTGAGCGGAGTCGCGTCCAACTGCGCGGTCTCAGGCAGTGCCTCGCAGACCGCCACGGTCCCGGCAGGCGGTTCGGCGTCGGCCGCGTTCGCGGTGTCCTGTCAGGCGCCGCCTCCCACGACCGGGAGCCTGACCGTCACTACCAATACGAGCGGCTCAGATCTCGATCCGGACGGCTACGCCATCAGCGTGGATGGCGGGGGCTCTCAATCCATCGGGGACAATGGGAGCCTGACCTTCAGTAACCTCTCAGCGGGCAGCCACACCGTGACGTTGAGCGGGGTCGCGAGCAACTGCTCGGCGGGCAACACGTCGCAGACGACGTCCGTACCGGCAGGCGGATCGTCGTCTGTGCCCTTCTCGATCACGTGCCAGGCTTCACCGCCCCCGAACTATCCGCCCGTGGTGAACGCTGGCGGGAATCAGTCGGCGATCGAGGCCGTCCTGTATCAGTTGAATGCGAGCTTCACGGATGTCGACGGAGACGGCCCGTGGACTTACAACGTCAATTGGGGTGACGGATCATCCTCGACGGGTACCCTCTCGGCCCAGGGCGCCATCGGGCCGTCTCACACCTACGTGCTGCCGGGCGCCTATACCATCACAGTCACTGTAACCGACAGCCACGGCGGGACGGGGTCAGACTCCAAGACGCTGAACGTCACTCTTTAGCCCGCACGCTCCACTGCCACATTCCGGACATCGTCTGGGTCGAGACCGGGTGGCCGAGGAGGCGGGCGAGGGTCACGATCTGGCCGCGGTGGTGGGCGTCGTGGCTCATGTAGTACGCCAGGAACATCGCGGCGTTGCCCGCCGTCCACCCATCCACGCGCCCCTTCTCGCGCAGACATTCCGCCACAATCCGTAATACCGCTTTGCGCTTGGCGCCGAGAACCCGCACCGCCTCTTTCTGGGTGACGGAGAATCGGTCGAGCTCGGGCGGCACCGACACCTTGGGCGCGGCGCGTCGGAGATAGATGAGGGAGCAGTTGTGTACGTGGGCCACGAGCGCCGCGATGGTGCGGACCTTGGGCCCCGGGAGCTCGGCCCGCCACAGCGAGGGGTGGAGGCGCTCGACCAGGTATTGGTTGATGCGGGCGCTGGCCGAGTAGGCGGAGAGCAGGGTGGCGGTGGCGTCGACGGGCACAGACTACCTCAAATAGGTCGCGAGTCTCTGCAAGCATCCCTCCCAACCGGCCTCGTGTCCATCCCGAGCTCGGGCGTCCGCGATTTGTTCGTGAAGCACCGAGACCTCCGTGTGCTCGCCGTGCCCCTCGAACCTCACGGTCACGCGCTCGGCGTCGCCTTGCTCATCCAGCCTCCAGGTATAGACCAGACGGTGGGGCGGGTCCACGACTGCGAACTCCCCGGTGATCCAGTGCACCGAGCCGTCGGGAAAGCGATTGCCGATCCGGTACCGGCCACCGGGGCGGAGATCAACAGCAGGATCCACACAGGTCACGCCGTCCGGTCCCCACCAGTGCACGAGCTCCGAGGGCGTGGTCCAGGCCGCGAAGAGACGCTCCGGGGTCGCGCGGATGGACTTCCTGACCGTCAGAGTGGTCACGTGCGGTCCTCGACGTATTTCGCGAGGGCGTCCAGCTGTCCGG
>DATBBZ010000338.1:0-5770 GCA_036270745.1 Gemmatimonadales bacterium
CTCCGGGCCTTCGTCTGGACGCGAGCGACCGGCATGCAGGATCTCGGGCGGATTCCGGGTGACCTGTCGAGCCAGGCGCTGGGCGTGAACCTGGCGGGCCAGATCGTGGGGTTGTCGTGCAGTGACACGACGTGCCACGGACTGCTGTGGCAGAACGGGCAGATGTATCGCCTGCAGGATTTCGCCGGGGCCGATTCCCCGACCAGATCTATTCAGCCAAGGACATCAACGAGGCGGGTCAGATCACGGGCCGGATGATCGATCACGTGACCAGGAAGCCCGTCGGGTACATCGCCACTCCCATCGGGAGCAACTGAACTCGAGGTGTCAGGTGTCAGGGTTGAAGTCCCTGGCACCTGACACCCCATACCCGACACCTGTTCCTTACATCCCGCCTTGCTGAGCGGTCGGCGGCAGCACACCGTTCAGACGCAGGTACATCGCCTGCATGGCGTAATGGTCCGACCAGTCGTCGATCAATCCCACGGCGGCCATCGCGCGCGTGGTGTTCGAGCCATACCAGGATACCTGATCACCGAGTTTCGCGTCCGTCAGCCCCGCGAGCGCCGTGTTACAGAACGTCAGCGAGGCGTCGAGCGCGGCCACCAGCTTCTCCTTGGTGTCCGTACCCGTCACCTTCGCCCCGTCCAGCTTCTTGCCGCCGATGGCGCCGCACGTGATCCCGTTGTCATCCGCGATGTGCGCGATGATCTCCCCGAACGACATCTGGGCGGGCGTGGGCTTGAAGTTGTACTTGTCGGCGGGCAGGGCCTGCGCAGCGGCGAGCAGGCTCTTGGCGTGGCCGCGGCCCATGCGCTGCACGGCGGTGGAGACGGGATTGCCCTGGGCGGTGAGGGGTGAGGCCACGACGGCGGCGAGGAACAGGGTGCTGAGGGTACGCATCGGTGCTCCGGTGTTGGTGAATGGAGGAAGCAACACCCGGGCTGTTCAGCCCGCAACGGGGGTGTGGCGAACGGGGGTGCAGCAGGGACCAGTGGTCCGGAAATGCAGGTGAGCGGGCCCCACGGTGGTACAATACCACCGACCCCAACCCAGGCCCGGTGATGTCTCCGCTCCTGAAAACCATTCTCCTGCTGATCTGCTCGAACACCTTCATGACCTTCGCGTGGTACGCACACCTCAAGAACTTGCACGACAAGCCCTGGATCGTCGCCGCGCTGGTGAGCTGGGGGATCGCTTTCTTCGAGTACCTACTTCAAGTGCCGGGGAACCGCATCGGGTACACCCAGCTGAGCCTGGGCCAGCTCAAGATGCTGCAGGAGGTCATCACGCTGAGCGTGTTCGTACCCTTCGCACTATTGTACATGCGCCAGCCGCTGCGCCTGAACTTCCTCTGGGCGGGGTTGTGTCTCTGCGGCGCGTTTACTTCATGTTCAAGCAGTGAATCCGACAGGCCTGCAGTCGGCGATCCCCGGGCTCTCGTCCTTTAGGGGACGCCCGGGGTTGGGAGAGGCGCTATGCTCGAAACAGGTAGCTCAGCTTTGCGAAGAAGCCGTCCGCGGTCCGGGAGAGCCCACGGAACTGGAAGGGCGTCGGCTCGGTGAGATTTGCCCCATACCCAAGGTAGACGACTGTCCCCGGGGTCGGGTGATACGAGAAGAGCCAGTCGACCCGAAAGGCGTTCACGGTCCTCGCCTGGGTCCTCGTGAATGTGCCCGCGACGGGATCGCGAATGAGGATGGCCCCATTGGTCCGCGAGTCGTCCCGCAGCGCATCGGTCCGATTGGTCGTGTATTGTCCGATCACGCGAAGGAAAATGGAACGAGAGAGTTGGTACTCCACCTTGAGGCGCGGGATCTGGACGAGGGATACCGTACTGCCGTCGGTGGGGCGCACCACCTGTTGGAGGTTGTACAGCAGCTCGGTCCGCAGGCGATCGGTGGGCCGCCAGATGAAGTCGACGTTGCCGATGAGGAGTTGTCCGCTCGCCCACTCGAAGAAATTCTCGTCATTCCGGCCCACCAACACTGAAGCCGAGAGGGCCAGGTTCTGGAAGTTGGGGGTCTGGATACTGCCCGCGAGGTCCAGGTTTGGGAGATGGGGTGTCCCCGTGAAGGGGATGGTGTCGACTGCCGGCCCGCGGACCCGTTCGATCCAGTAATTCCTGTACAGTTGAGACGGATACCCGAACGATTCGATAGACCACCCGAAGCCGATCTGCCACCCTCCCCGCAAGGTGAGGCCGGTGGCGAAGTCCGCCTGCCGCGTCCCGGGAGCCTGTCCGGAGGTGAAATTCCGGAATTGGTCCCAGGTAGCGCCGAGGAAGACGTTGGCATTGAAGCTCTCCATCCAGGACCCCGGCTTTCCGACCACGGTATAACTCGGGATCGCGGACAGCGTAGCGAAGTCAGTCCGGGAGACGAACCCGGTGGCAGTATGAAAACTCTCCCCCACGCCCCGGCTCGTCACCGTCAGGCTGAAGTTCCGGCCCGAATGCACCAGGTTGGCGCGCCACACCGGCCCCCAGCGCACCGGCGCCCCCGCCGAATCCCGAGTGGCGCTGGCGCCGCCCTGCACCGCCAGATCCCATGCCCCGCCGAGGAGCACCCGGGTGTCGAGCGCCCCGACCCGGTTGAACGCCGTGCCGTCGACTCGGTCCGTATAGACCAGACCCAGCCCATCGGCTCCCCCGAGCTCCTCCCGCAGGCGCAGCGCGCTCAGGACGGGATGATCGGCTCCGCTCGCTGAGGCGTCAGTGCCGTCCACGCCGGCGAGCGCCGCGACCGTCGTGGATCCCACCTTCCCCGTGACTTTCGCCGCCCCGTCGGGGTCCACCAAACGCCTCGTGTACACCAGCTGGATCGGCGTCTGGAAGAGCTCGAGGCCGTCCAGAAAGAACGGCCGCTTCTCCGGAAAGTTTAGGGCCGCCCGCGGATCGAGCTGGATCTGCGGCGCATCGGCTTCGACCTGGGAGAAATCGGGCCTCACGGTGCCGTTGAAGGTCAGGTTGGGCGTCACCCCCCACCGGACGGTGGTACCGACCCTCGGAGACCCGCCGGCGTAGTCCCACCCGCGAGACGCCGGGGATCCCGTCACCGTGCTGGTGACTTCCGGAGTGACGTCCAGCACGACACCGCGATGGAGCCCGGTCAGCCCGGTGAGGGAACCGCTCTGGCGCAGGAACGAAGCTTGCGTTTGGAGCACGCGGGTCCAGGTCAGCGTGTGCCCCGTCGCCTGCACCACCCGGATCACGTTGATCCCCCAATCCTGGGGATCCGCCGCCTGGTAGCGCAGCGTCTTGAACGGAATCCGGATCTCGACCTCGTAGCCCCAGCTGGTGAGCCGGCCCTTCGACTCATAGACGTAGTCAGGGGTCAGATCGAGCGTGTAGGCTCCCGTGCTCGCCGCGGAAAGGGTCGTCGCGACCTGGCGCGCCGCGTCCACGATCGTGCCATCGGCCTGAACGCCCAGCGGATTCACCCCGAAGACCAGGGCCTGCCGCTGATCGTGGTAGGTGTCGAGAAGGATCTGCACGTAGTCGTCACCGGAAATCTTGTCCCGGTCGGCGAGGGTCGCTCGGACCCCCGCGGAATCCTGGTACGCCCGGATGCCGAAGTAGATAGCGGTCGGCGAGTACCACATCAGCACGGTGGTGGAATCGTCGGCCGGGCGATTGTCGTTCGGGAGATACTGGGAGAACCCGCGCAGTGCCGCCGCCTGCGCCCATACCGGTTCGTCGAGCCGCCCATCCACGACCACCCGGGCGTCCGGCGCCCGCGGAATCGCGATCGCCGGCGAAGGGTCCCCTGCTTGAACCAGACCGAGAAGGAGTGAGAGCAACACGGAAGAGAGTGTATGACTCGAGCGACGCCCCCTGAACGTTCAGGGTGCGAGTTGGCCCTCTGGAGGGACAGACGGGTCACGCCGCGGGATGACGGACGGGTACCTTTATCCTCCATGACGCACCGAGAGAGCTGGGTACGGACGTGGTTCGGGCTCTGGGGATGGGGCTTCGCGGCTTACACCATCCTCGGGGTCATGGGGGGGATCCAGGACGAGATCTCCCTGATCCGCGAACACGTGGCCTTTGCCTGGACCGAGGTCCTCGCGTCCAATCTCATCGGTCATTATGGCATCGCGCTGTTCGTCCCCCCCATTGTCCTCCTGGTGCGCCGATATCCCCTGGACCGGGCGCGTTGGAAGCAAAACCTGACCCGGGTGCTCATCGCCACCCTGCTGCTCTTCGTCGTGATGCGGTTCGGGGTCGAACAACTCGAGATGGCCCTGTTTACCACCCGGTTCATCCGCCCGTCGAGCTTTGTCAGCGGGATGTATACGCTCTGGGTGATCGTCCTGGCCGCCCAGGCCACCGAGTATTACCGGGGAGAGCGGGAGCGCGAACGCCAGGCCGTAGAGCTGCGGGCGCGGCTGACCCACGCCCAGCTGGAGGCCCTGCGATCCCAGCTGCACCCGCATTTCCTCTTCAACACGTTAAATACCGCCGCCACCCTGATGCACACGGACGTCGCCGGCGCCGACCGGATGCTCACCGAACTCGCTGATCTGCTCCGGGCCACGCTGGCGTTCCCTGGCACGCACGAGATCCCGCTCGCCGAGGAGCTCGCCCTCGTGGACCGGTACCTCGCCATCATGCGCGTCCGGTTCCGGGACCGCCTCACGGTGCGGATCGACGTGCCCCCCGAGGTTCAGGACGCCCTGGTCCCCGCCTTTCTGCTCCAACCCCTACTCGAGAACGCGCTCGAGCACGGGCTGGCGGTGAAGCCGGGACCGGGGGAGCTCGATGTGGTGGCGGCTCATGACGACGGGCGGCTCACCATCACGATCACGGACGACGGCCCGGGACCGGCCCAGAACGCGGCCGCGGGCATCGGGCTGACCAATACTCGGGAGCGGTTGACGCAGCTGTATGGGTCGGACCAGGCGCTGACGCTCGGTCCCGCGGGATCCGCCGGAGGAGGCCGGGTCTCGGTTTCGATCCCGTGGCGGCTGCGGCCCACCTCGTGAGCCCGCGGCGCGTGGTCATCGCGGACGACGAGCCGCTCGCCCGCGAGCGGGTGCGGCGCATGCTCGCGGTGGGGCGGGCTCATACGATCGTGGCCGAGGCGGGGGACGGACCGGCCGCCGTCGAGGCGATTCTCGAACACCGGCCCGAGATCGTCTTCCTCGACATCAAGATGCCGGGGCTGGACGGTCTCGAGGTCCTCACCGCTCTCGCCGACGGCGCGCGCCCGCCGGCCGTGATCTTCGTGACTGCACACGACGCTCACGCCGTGAAGGCCTTCGAAGTCGGGGCCGTCGACTATCTCCTGAAGCCATTCGACGCTGAGCGGTTCGCCCAGGCCCTCGGCCGAGCGGAGGCCACACTCCTGGGGGGCCGCGCGACCCTGGGAGCGGAAGTGAAGGCCCTGTTGAAGTCCCTGACCTCCCGGCTCCCCTACCCCGAGCGCTTCCTGGTGCGGGCGCCGAAGCATCTGTATTTCGTCAAGGCCGCGGAGATCGAGTGGGTCGAAGGAGCGTCGAACTACGTCCGGTTGTACATCGGGGGAAGGGCCCATCTCATCCGGGAAACCCTGACGGGCCTCACCACCAAGCTTCCCCCCGAGCGCTTCGTCCGCGTACATCGGTCGGTTATCGTCAACCTGGACCAGATCGCCCAGCTCGCACCGGCGGGGCATGGCGAGTACGAGATCACGCTCAAAAGCGGGAAGCGGGTCACATCGAGCCGGACGCACAACGCGGCATTACGGGCACTTCTCTAGTCCCTGGAGACTTCATGGCGGCATGGGCG
>DATBBZ010000339.1:0-1837 GCA_036270745.1 Gemmatimonadales bacterium
ACCGAGCGGACGGCCCAGGCCCGAGACGCTGATCACTCCCGCGACGGGCGGACCAGTGCGGGCCGCGAGCAACGCGAGCGCCGAGCCCTCGCTGTGCCCCAGCAACAGCACCCGCGCGAATCGGGAATCCCGCCCCAGCGACTCCGCCGCGGCGCGGGCATCCGCCGCGAAGTCGTCGAGCGTGAGGTGGGTGATATCTACGACGCCCTTGGTCCCTGGCAGGCCGCGTTTGTCGTAGCGCAGCGTCGCGATCCCGCGCTCTGCGAGGCGCCACGCGAGCTGCGCGTAGGAATTGGGCCGGATCCCCATCAGCGAATTGCCATTGCGATCGGTCGGCCCCGAGCCGGCGATGATGACGACGACGGGCAGGCGTCCGGTGACGCCCCGCGGCACGGTCAGCGTTCCGCCGAGCTCGAGCGCTCCGCTGTGAATCGTGTATGGAGACTCTACCGCGGCGGCGGGCGGCATCGTGTCGGCGGTCTGCACCGCCAGCGCCACGAGGGCGAGACTAAGGACGGTCATGCTGCTCCCGCTTCCAGAGGATGTAGGACTGCACGATTGGGATCACAGCCACGATCACGATGGTGACGACGAAGAGCACTAAAAACATCGGCCGAGGCAGAAGGGCACTGACCGCGAGGATCAACCCTCCAATGACCATCAGCGCTCCGCCGGTGCGGTGCGTCTTGCGCCAAACGGTATCGCTCGAAAGCGTCCAGGGCGTCCGAATCCCGACGAACCAGTTCGGCTCGACCCGCGTCAGATAATTGCCCAGGAATACAAAGAGCAGGCCGACGCCAAGCGGCATCAGACGGTCGATTTTCACGACATAGCCCATCCCCGCGGCAATCACCAGCGCATGCGCCACCAGCAGGAACAGGATGACGGCATTGGCGATGAGCCAGTAACTGCTGAAGAACTTGGCGTAGTTCTCGCGGCGCGGATCGACCTTCGGCAGCACGTTGAAGATCGCCGTCATGAGCACCAGGATCATCGGTACGATCGCGAGCGCCCACCAACGGCTCGAGTAGCCGTTGGGCGTGCCGTTCAGGCCCCAATGCGTCGCCACGGTCGGCGGCAGTTGAGGATATGCCCACACCGACATCGCCAGGGCTACGCCCGCGATCACGAGACCAAACCAGCGGCTACGCATTGGGTTTGTCTCCCTCCCCGTCTTCCGTCCCGAAGCGGTTCATGAGATAGCGCACAAGCTCCTGAAAGACCGTCGTGTTCAGCCGGTAACGGATGAACTGGCCCTCGCGCTCCGTGGCTACGAGATCCGCCGCCTTCAGCACGCCCAGGTGATGTGAAACGGACGCGAACGCGATCGGAAACTGCTCGGCGATCTCCCCGGCGGTGCGATCCTTCTTGGTCAGCAGCTCGAGGATCTTGCGCCGCGTGGGATCGGCGAGGGCGCGAAACAGCGAGTCATCCATGATGAGAGACATTTATACAATTATCTAAGTATTGTCAAGCCAAGTTGACTAAATCGGCCACCACCACAAGCTTGCACCCATGTTGGCCACGGACCAAGCCCTGGACCGCTCCCGCGCGGTACGTCGCGTACTCGGTGGATTGCTCGTGGCCAACATCGCGGTACTCATCGTCAAAGTGACGATCGGCCTGATCGCGGGCTCGCTCGCGGTCCTGGGCGACGCAGTGCATTCGTCGGTCGACGCCATCTACAATGTCCTTGGCCTCTTTGTCGTCCGCGTCGCCTCGCAAGCACCGGATGAGGAACATCCGTACGGCCACGGGAAATTCGAGACGCTCGGCGCACTTTCGATCGTCGTCTTTCTCTCGATCACCTGTTTCGAGCTGGTCCGCAGCGCCATCG
>DATBBZ010000340.1:0-2869 GCA_036270745.1 Gemmatimonadales bacterium
TAGAGATAGAAGGCGATGACGGGGAGCTCGCGGGCCAACGCGGCGTGGAACCCGACCGGTTCGTCTCCCGTCGGGAACGCCAGGACGGCATCGGCACCCAGCGCCTTGGCCTCCCGGGCCATCTCGACGGAGTTCGCGCCCGCGATGACGATCTTCCCGGGAAGGGCCTCCCGCCACACCTGGAGCACCCGCCTTCGTTGCGCCGCCGACAAGTGCGTCCCGCGCCCGGTGTGGGCCCACACGGCGACTCCGGTGATCGGCTGCCCTGCCATCCACGTCGCGTATCCGCGCAGCGCGTCGTCCGCGATTTCCCGCCCGCGGAATGGCGTCGGCACCGCGGGGATGAGTCCCCACTCCAGACGGTCCGCCGTGACCATCAGCTCGCCACCAGTCGCCGGGCGTTGCCAGCTTCGATCGCGGACCGTGCGTCCGCGCTGAGATCCAGCAGATCGAGCTTCGCCACGGAATGCTCCGGGATGCGCAGGGGCTGTCCCGTCCCGAACAGAAGACGCGACGGCCCCAGGTTCGACAGCAGGGTGCCGAGGTGGTCCTCCGGGGGCCCCCAAATCCAGCTCAGGTCCCACCAGAGCCGCTCCGCCTCGGCCGGCGTGGATCCGAAATGCACCTCTTCGATGAACGAGCGATCCGCGTGCGTCACGATCAACCGCAGCTCGGGGTCGGCGCGAATCAGCGTCCGCACCGCCGCGGCCGGGAGATCCGGAGCGGTGTCGAGGGGATGCCGTTGCCGCAGGTCCTCCAGGCGCACGGACATCAGGAGCGGCACGCCGGCCGACCCGCAGGTCGCCGCGAGGACCCGCATCTCGTGACCGGTGGGGGCGAGACTCAGGAATTGTGGATCGCATCGGACCGCGGGGGCGCTGCGTGTGGCCGCCTCCGCCAGCACCTCTTCCCAATGCGGGAGCGCAGGGTGCACGGTGGGCACGGGTTTGAGACGGGGATGGGCGACCGCCGTCTCGTACAGCCAGTCATTCCCCTCCGTGGGATCCTTCCACCACAGGCCGGGCAGATGCGAGACCCACGCCTCGGTGATGCCCACGCGGTCCATCGCCTGGATGAGATGCGCCGGACTCGTGCCGGGAAGGCGGCGCCAGGGATAGGCGCCCAGGAACGCGTTGACGTCGATTCGCATCAGTCGGCGGGGAACGCGCCCGTGGGGAAAATGGCCGCCGCGTTCTTCCACTTCAGCTGCTGGACCTCTTCCACAGTGAGCAGGCGCTCGAGGTACCGGAGCTTGGCCCAGCCCGTACACAGGGTCATATCCGCGCCCCAGAGCAGACGGTTCACACCCACCGCATCGACGCACGCTTCGAGCATGCCGCCATCCACGCCCGAGCCTGAGAGATCGACGAACACGTTGGGCACGTCACGCACCGCCAGCAGCGAGTGCAGCCAGTCACCGCCGCCGCTGATGTGCGCCAGAATGAACGGGACCGTGGGGTGCCGCAGGGCGAGCGCACACAGCTCGACGGCGTCAGACGCTTCCTGTTGTGGCCACTCGTGGCGCCGGTGCTGCCAGATGTGGTGGAGCACCGGGAGATGGTGCCGATCCGCCGCCCGGCAGACCGGATCGACCAGCCCGTCGTCGGCGCGCCGGCTCGCGGCCAACTTTACTCCGATCATCCCCTTTTTCACGCAGCGCGCGATCTCCGTGACCGCATGGTCCGCGTAGTTCGGGTTGACGCAACAGTACCCGCGGACGCGGTTGCCATGCGCCTTCTGAAGGCCGAGCAGGAAATCGTTGCCGTACGTGATGTCTGCAGGCGAAGGAAAGTAGGTGGGCGACGTGCGGCCGAAGGTCCCGAGGATCGATGCCACGTGGATGGTCACGCCCATCTTGTCCCCGGCGGCCAGGCGGGAAGCGTTGTACTCCCGCCAGTCGTTCCGCGGACTCCGGTCAGGGTGGAAGTGCGCGTGGACGTCGATCAGCATCCCGGAATCTGCCACCCCTCACGGCTCACGCGCCACCTCGCCCAGCACTTCGTCGAGGATGGCCAGCGTGCGATCGATGGTGACTTCGTCGTGGGCGTACGAAACGAAGTTATAGGCGGTCCGCTTGAAGAGAAGCCCGCGCGCGGCGGAGAGGCGGGCGACCCGCGCCGAGACGCGCTCGTCCACGTAGTGGAGGAAGTTCATTTCGGCGACCCCCGCCACCCCCGTCACGACATCCTTGTGCCTCGCCGCGAGCTGATGGAGACCGTGCAGCAGTCGGGTGCCCAGCGTGTGCAGGTGCGCGCACACCGGCTCGGCGGCGAAGACCCGGACCGTGGCGAGCGCCGCAGCGAGGGACACCGACTCCGTCGCGAGCGTGGAGGAGATCCAAGTGCGGGCCGCTGCCTCCATCACACCGGCGTGACCCCCCACGGCCGCCAGCGGAAATCCGTTCGCCAGCGCCTTCCCCACGACCAGGAGGTCGGGGCGCACGCCCCACCGCTCCGCGGCGCCGCCGACGGCCAACCGGAACGCGGTCTTGATCTCATCGAACACCAGCACGGCACCGGCCGCCAGCGTTTCGCTCCGCAGGGCCTCGAGCCACTCGCGCGACGGCTCCTGCACCACCAACGGCTCGACGACCACGGCGGCGAGTGCGCGACCCGCATCTCTGATGGACGCGCGGGTCCGGGCCACATCGTTGAAGGGAAGCTCGCGCCGCAGCTCGCGGAGCAGCGTGGGCACACCTTCCACGGTGCCCTGGGACCAATCGAGCCAGCCGTGATACCCGCAGGTGAGCACCAGCTCCCGTCCCGTGGAGACCCGCGCGATGCGAACGGCGGCAGCCACTGCCTCGGCGCCGGTCTTGAGGAAGCGCACTCGCTCCACGCCGGGGAGGCCGGTGCAGAGCGCCTCGGCC
>DATBBZ010000341.1:0-2225 GCA_036270745.1 Gemmatimonadales bacterium
CCGACCCCGCCTCTTGTCCTCGGACCTGCTGTCCCAAGCCACAAGAGACCTCTCCCTGCGCTGCACACTGGACGTCGTTCCCCTGGTCCGGGATCGAAGCACAGTGCACCGGCTCTGGGCCGCGACCTTGGGCCTGTGGCGGCCGGAACCCTATGAAACGATCTGGCTGGAAAACACCCACCTCCACAAGCGGCTGGCGATTCTCGCTCGAACGACCCACTACGATGTGATTCACGTCGATACCCTGGGCCTCCTGCCATACGCCGGACACTTTCCGCGCGCTGCCACGGTACTCACGCACCACGATATCCAGTCCCTTCTCTTCGCGCGGCGAGCAGCTCAGGAGGGGAGGACTCTGCGCGGCTGGTACTCACGGTTCGAGACTCGCAAGCTCGAGCGGGCGGAGCGGGAGCTCGCACCTCGCGTCGACCTGAACGTCACGGTTTCGGCGCTCGACGCGGAACGGCTGGCGCAGATCGCGGGAGACGCGCGGACGACGGTGGTCCCGAACGGCGTGGACGTAGACTATTTCCGGCCGATGTCGGGAGACGAATCCGCGGGTCTGGTATTCGCAGCGTCTTTCGACACCATCCCCAACCAGGATGCCGTGCGATTCTTCCTGGGAGAGATCTGGCCGCTGCTGGTCTCCGATGATCCCCGTCGCCGGATGGCGTTCGTCGGCCGGGGTCCGGGGGCGGACTTGCGGCGGGCCGCCGCCGACCGGCGCGTGCACGTCACCGGCCCGGTGGCCGATGTCCGGCCCTTCATCGCCGCGGCAACCATCTACGTCTGTCCATTGCGGGTCGGGGGTGGCACCCGCCTCAAGGTGTTGGACGCCCTCGCGATGGGGAAGGCGCTGGTGGCCACCAAGCTTTCCGTGGAGGGCCTGAGTCTCGCACCCGAAGTGCACTATCTGGAAGCGGAGACACCGCTCGACTTCCTGAGGCAGATCAGAAGGCTGGAGTTGGATCCTCACTTGCGGCACCGGCTCGGTCGAGCGGGTCGGGAATTGGTCGAACAGCGGTATGCGTGGCAGGTGATCGGGATGGAGTTGGATCGGGCGTACCGCGAGGCGTCAGCTACTCGCGTGGCATCGGGACGCTGAGCCCATTCGCCAACCGGGCCGCTACGGCGAGCGCAATGAGCACGTAGAGCATCTCCTTGTAGGCGAGTGACAGGAAGAATCCCCCGACTGCGAAGGCCGCCACGGCTGCCACGAGGGCCACTGCGAGTCCCACGTCCTCCATGCCACGAAGGCCACGAACCGCGGTCCAAAGCATCGCTACGAACAACAGGAGTCCGGGGACCCCGAGCTCCGCGCCGATTTGCACGAAGCTGTTATGCGGCTCAGACCATTTCTCTCCTTTCCCATGCGCCCGCGCCTCCCGCGCCCCCTCCGATAGCTGCCCCTCGGCTGACGGGAAGCCCCCGATGCCGACGCCGAGCACCGGACGTGTCTCCATATACCCGATGCCGCGACTCCAGAGCTGCCAGCGCCCTTCCGATGACGTCATGTTGTAGTCTTGATTGGGATTCGCGATGGTGTTCATCCTGACCCAGAACGACGGCCCCGCGACCAGCACGAACGCCAACACCCCGACCACCGCCACACTGATTCGCACTGGGGCCGAAACCACTCGGTACCCGATCAGGATCACCAACGCCGCGGCGAGCAACGCGAGGAATCCACCCCGTGAGTTGGCCCAGATGAAGGCCAAGAGGAGCGCCAGCAAGCCGCCGAGACCGACCACCCCCGGAACCCGCCAACCCCTACGCACCACGAGGTGCAGGGCGAGCGGGACCGTGCTGGCGATGAGGGTCGCGAAGTCGTTCGAGTCGTAGTCGTACAATCCCTTGGTGCGAATTGCGTCTGGATTCCCGTGGAAACGCACCAGAACCATGGCGGCGTACACGATAACGGACGCCACGTAAGCGCCGGTCAGCCGCTGGACATCCCGCGGGTGCCGGATGGATGCCACCAGGACGAAGTACATCAACACGACTTTGACGAGAATGGTGCGAAGCACGCCCACCGAGCCCCCCGGCCACAGGGACGTCGGAACTCCCAGCACCGCCCAGACGAGAATGCCGAGCACACACCACGATGTGCTCACGCCCAGCGCGGCGTTGAGCCGTGCGAGCGCGCCTGGATCGAGTGCCACGCACACCATTGCGAACCCGGAGGACAGCAATGCCAGATGCAAGGGAGAGAGTGCAGGGAAGAC
>DATBBZ010000342.1:0-1782 GCA_036270745.1 Gemmatimonadales bacterium
CGCTGGCGGAGGCGATGCGGCGGCCGTCGGGACTGTACGCCACGCCCCAGAGATCACCGGTGTGTCCGCGGAGGGTGAGCAGCACCTGGCCGCTGGCCGCGTCCCACACCTTCACCGTCCTGTCGAAGCTAGCGGAGGCGATGTGGCGGCCATCGGGACTGTACGCCACGCTCACGACGCGACTGTTATGCCCCCAGAGGGTGCGCAGCACCTGCCCGGTCACCGCGTCCCACACCTTCACTGTCGTGTCCACGCTCGCGGAGGCGATGTGGCGGCCGTCGGGGCTGTACGCCACGCCCGAGAGGTAGTCAGTGTGTCCGCGGAGGGTGAGCACCTCCTGGCCGGTCGCCGCGTCCCACACTTTCACTGTCTTGTCCATGCTCGCGGAGGCGATGCGCCGGCCATCCGGGCTGTACGCCACGTCTAAAACGGAACTGGTGTGGTCTTTCAGGTCGAGCAGACTCAAGTGTCGCTGCTGATCGAGATAATGCCATTCCCAGCCCCGCTGATCGGGCGGGCAGGTGTCGAGCAGGACTGCGGACTGATCCGCCTGATGATCGCGCCAGGTGGTTCCGGCCCGACTGACCCGAAGCAAGTAAAGATAGCGGTTGGCCAGCGCGAGCGCGTTCTGGGCGATGCCACGCTGCTCGTCGGCGGTCTTGCTTGCGAGCTCGGCAGTCGCGTGGGCGACGGCCTCCGACTGGTAGGCCTTATGAGCGATCGCCCGTGACTGTTCGGTGAGCGCGTTGGCCCTCCGGAGCTGCCGGTTGTAGGCCAGGGAGAGACTCGTCGCGACCAGGGCCAGGCCCGCCACCGCCGTCGCCACAATCAGCGCGGCGGGGGCCGGGTGCCGCCGGGTCCAGCGCCATGCCTTCTCGAACGAGCCCACCGGCCGTGCCGCGATCGGCTCGCCGGCCAGCCACCGCCGCAGGTCGGCGGCGAGGTCGCCCGCCGTGGCATAACGGCGCTCCGGCTCCTTGGCCATCGCCTTCAGGCAGACCGTCTCCAGGTCGCGTGCAACGCCGCGATTCAGGGTGCGGGGGGGCCGGGGCTCGTCGTGGAGGACTTGATGGATAAGCATCCGGGTCGTGCCCCGGAACGGCAGTTCGCTGGTCAAGAGTTGGTAGAGAACCACGCCGAGGCTGTAGATGTCACTGCGGGCGTCGGCGCGGTGAGCGTTCTCGACCTGCTCGGGGGCGATGTAGGCCGGGGTACCGAGGATCCGCCCGTCGAGGGTGACAGTGATCTCGCCGGCGTCGCGCTTGGCCAGGCCAAAATCCATGACGTGGACCTTGCCATCACCGTCGATCATGAGGTTCGACGGTTTCACGTCACGGTGCACGACCCCTTGGCGGTGCGCTGCAGCGAGGGCCTCAGCCGCGTTGGCCACCATGGCCGCTGATTCGCTCGGAGTTGGCTTGCGCCCTGAGAGCCACTCTGACAGCGTCACGCCGCGGACGAGGTCACTGACGATATACGGCTGACCGTCGCTCTCGCCCACCTCGTGGACGGATACGATGGACGGGTGTTTCAACTGCGCCGCGGCGCGGGCTTCGCGGAAGAATCGGGCCCGGTCGGCGTCGCTTGTGAGGTTGCCAGTGCGTGGGAGCTTTAGAGCCACGTCACGGTCCAGCCGGGGGTCGCGAGCGCGGTAGACCGTGCCGAAACCGCCGCTGCCCAGTGACTCGAGGATCGTGAACCGGCCGAACGTGACTGGGTCCCCCGCGAACGTGACCGTGGGCGTCGCCCCGTCGTCGGAACTGCTGAGCGGCACGGTCGAGC
>DATBBZ010000343.1:0-19609 GCA_036270745.1 Gemmatimonadales bacterium
GGTCAAGCGTGCACACCTTCTAGTGCTGTCGCTCCGGAGCTTGGGCCGTGACCTGCTCGCCCTTGCCGTCCCCCCCCTCCCAGGGGGGCGCGACGCGGGTGGCCTCGGGCCAGGGAATCTCCGGGAATTTGTCGGGGCCCACCCGGGGCGATTCACCCTTGGCCTTCTTCTTCAGGGCCTTGAGCACCTTCTCCGGCGACACCGGGATCTCGTCCACCCGCACGCCCACCGCGTCATAGACCGCGTTGGCCACGGCCGGCATCACGGGGAGCAGAGGCCCCTGGCCCACTTCCTTGGCGCCGAACGGCCCGTTGGGGTCCGGGTCTTCGATGATATACGTCACCACGTCGCACATCTCGAGCGTGGTCGGGCTCTTGTACTCGAGCAGACTGGGGATCTTGTGGACGACGTTCCGGTTGCCCCGGTATGCCATCTCCTCCATCAGGGCCTCGCCGAGGCCCATGTAGATGCCGCCTTCGACCTGGCCGATCACCGTGGCCGCGTTGATGCAGCGGCCCACGTCATGCGCCACCCAGATCTTCGGCACCCGGACAATCCCGGTTTCGGCGTCCACGTCCACTTCGGCGATGGCCGCGCTGTACGAGTACGCCGGTGACGGGCCGACGCCCGCGCCGCGATACCGGCCCGGGCTCTTCGGCGGCGTGTACGAGCCCACGGTACCGACCGTGCCCACCGCCGCCTCGGCCGCCTGCACCGCCTCCGCAAAGCTCATCCCCTTCTCGGGATCCTCGGCATGGAAGACCCGGCCGCCGGCAAACACCACCTCGCTCACGGGGATCTTGAGCTTCGTCGCCGCGTGCGGCGCGATGATCTCCCGGGCCCGCTCGGCGGCCTGCAGCGCCGCGTTGCCGCTCATGAGCGTGACGCGCGAGGAATAGGAGCCGAGGTCCACGGGCGTGAGGTCGGTGTCGGCGGTGACGATCCGGATGTCGAACGGATCGATCCCCAGCACTTCGGCCGTGATGTACGCCAGGATGGAGTCCGACCCCTGGCCGATGTCCGTCGAGCCGCAGAAGACCGTGACCCCGCCGCCGCGGTCGCATTTCAGCTGGACGCCCGAGTGGGGCATGTTGTTCCAGTAGATCGGGAGCCCGGCGCCGGAGATGTACGACGAGCAGGCGAGCCCCACCCCTTTGCCGAAGGGCAGCTTCCGGAACTTCTTCTTCCAGTCGGCCCCGGCGACGACCTTCTCGATGCACGTGCCCAGCCCCATGGATCCCACGCGCAGGTAGTTCGCGGTGAGGGAGTTGGGGGGAACGAGGTGCTGCAGGCGCAGGTCGGCCGGATCTAGCTTCAGATCCTCCGCGATCTTGTCGAGATGCACTTCGAGCGCGAAGCGGGGCTGCGGCGTGCCGTGACCGCGCTTGGGTCCGCAGGGAGGCTTGTTGGTGAAGGCCCGCGCGCCCTGGAACTTGTAGCGCTGAACCTGATAGGTGACGGTCTGGAGTGCGCCGGTGTAATACGTGCTCGCCACGCCGTAGGACCCATACCCACCGCCGTCGAGCAAGGACTTGAAGTGCATGCCGGTGATCCGTCCGTCTTTCTTCACACCGCTCTTCACCCACATCAGCACCGGATGACGGCCCCGGTGGCAGTAGAAGACCTCTTCGCGCGTCAGCGTGATCTTGACCGGTCTGCCCGTCAGCATCGCGAGCTTGCAGGCGACGATCTCGTGGCTGAAGGGATCGCTCTTGCCGCCAAAGCCGCCGCCATTGGGGCAGGCGATGACGCGGACCCGGGGGGGCGCGAGCTCCAGGACCTTGGCCAGCGCCCGGTGCACATAGTGCGGCGTCTGCGTGGAGCTCCAGAGGGTCACCTTCCCGTCGGCCGACCATTCGGCCAGACAGGCGTGTTGCTCCATGGGGAGGTGGGTGTTGCCCTCGAAGAAAAACAGGTCCTCGCGGACATGGTCCGCTTCTGCGAATCCCTCCTCGACGTCGCCAAACTCGAGGTTGATGAGCTTGTGCAGGTTGCCGGAGTCCCCATAATCGTGGATCCGCGGCTCCGCGGTCGCCACCGCGTCCTCCGGCGTCGCGATGCTGGGCAGGAGCTCGTACTTCACGTCGATCAGGTCGAGGGCCGCGGTCGCCGTCTCTTCCGTCGTGGCCGCCACTGCCGCCACCGCGTCGCCCACGAAGCGCACGTGATCGGGGCAGAGCGCGTGCTCGTCCTGACTGACGGGAAGGATGCCGAAGGGGATCGGAGTGTCCTTGCCCGTCAGCACGGCCTTCACGCCGGCGAGCGCCAGGGCCTGGGACGTGTCGATGGAAACGATGCGCGCGTGGGGATGGGGAGAGCGGAGGAGCTTGCCGTACAGCATCCGGGGCAGGAAGAGATCGTCGGCGTACTTGAGGGTACCGGTGACTTTCCCGACGGCGTCGACCTTCCGGAGTGCTTTTCCGACGACCGCGAGCGGCTTATCGGCGGCCATACATCGCTTCCTGCGACGGCTCGGCCTTTTCACCCCGCATCCGCGCGGCGGCTAACTCGACGGCCTCGTAGATCTTGATGTAGCCGGTACAGCGGCACAGGTTGCCGGCCAGCGTCTCCTTGATCTGATCGCGGCTGGGGCGTGGATTCGAGGCGAGCAAGGCTTCGGCGACGAGCAGAATGGCGGGGGTGCAGTACCCACATTGCGCCGCCCCCAGATCCGCAAAGGCCTCCTGCAGCGGGTGGAGCCGGGCGCCGTGCGCCATCCCTTCCACGGTCTTCACGGATCTCCCGGCACACGTGAGGCCGAGCACGAGGCAGGAGAGAACAGGCACGCCGTCCACCAGGACCGCGCAGGTCCCGCATTCGCCGAGCTCGCAGCCATGTTTGGTGCCGGTCAGTCCCAGGTCCTCGCGGAGCACTTCGAGGAGGGTCTTGTGAGGCGCGAAGGCGACCTGCGCCGGCTCGCCGTTGACCGTGAGGGAGATCTGCGGATTCAGCTCGGGCATCCCCTAATCTACGGCTAGTCCACCTTCTGCCACATCCCGCTGGGTGATTGTGCGTACAGGCGTGATTGGCGCGGGCCTCCGAAGCCTGTTCGGGTCATCTCGCCCCACGTCTTCCGGCGCCGCCAGGCGGCCCAGAACGCTTTGAGCCGCCACCACACCGTGCACTGGCGGTACCCGAAGTTCTCGAGCAGGGCATAGAGCAGCAGGCGTCCCAGGTCCCCCGCCCGGCGGTACTTCCGGAAGGACGTCTCCTCGAGCACCACGCCCCAGATGGACAGGCAGAGCCCGTAGCCCCAGGCAAAGAGGAAGAACAGGATGGCGAAGACGGGATCTACGCGGCCCGTCGCGACGGCGAGGATGGCGATCACATATCCCACCACTTCCACCACCGGAGCCAGCATCTCGCCGAAGACGAAGAACGGCACGGCGACCAGGCCCACCTGTCCATAGCGGAGGTTGAACAGCATGTCGCGGTAGGTCCAAAGCGCCGCGATGAGGCCGCGGTGCCACCGCTCGCGCTGGCTGCTCAGGACGGCCAGGGTCGAGGGCACTTCGGTCCACGCCACCGGGTCCGGAATGAAGGGCATGACGTACGGAATCTTCCGCTCGCGCAGGTGGCGGTGAAGGCGCACGACGACATCCATGTCTTCGACCACGCTGTTGGTGAGGTAGCCTCCGATGGTGAGCAGGTATTCCCGCCGGAACAGTCCGAACGCACCGGAGATGATCAGGTTGCCGCCCAGGCGGTTCCAGCCCAGGCGGCCGAACAGGAAGGCGCGGAGGTACTCGACCACCTGCACCCCGGGCAGGAACGACCGGGGAACCCGCGGGTCGAGCACCCGGCCATGCTCCACCGTGCAGTCGTTGGCCACGCGGATGGTGCCGCCCACCGCGGCGACATTGCCGCCGAGAAGAAAGGGGCGGGTGAGACGGAGCAGGGCGTCGGGCTCGATCAACGTATCCGCGTCCACGGCGATCACGAGCGGGTAGCGGGAGGCGTTGATGGCGGCGTTCAGGGCGTCCGCCTTGCCGCCATTCTCCTTGTCGATGACGGTGAGCCGGGTGCGGGTCCGCGAGCGGTACACCGCCCGTATCGGCTTGGTGATGATGGTTTCAGGATAGATCCGCGGCACTTCGTAGAGATCGAATGCTTCCCGCAGGCGATCCATCGTGTCGTCTTTCGACCCATCGTTCACCACCACGACCTCGTACTGCCGGTACTCGAGGGTCAGCATGGCCGTGACGCTCGACCGAATGGTCGCTCCCTCGTTGTGTGCGGGGACCATGACGGTGAGCGGCGGGAGCGCGTCCGAGAGCATCAGCTTCTGGAGATCCTCGTCTTCCGCGAGGCGAGTCTGTTCCCAGACCTCCGGGATCGACATGAAGAGCAAGAGGCCGTAGAACGAGTTCAGGGCCAGGAAGTAGACGAGAATCAGCGCCTCGACGGCGAGGATGAGGTGCGTCACGTGGCGTACTCCGCCAGCGCCTGGGGCGAGAGGCCGAGCACGAGCTCGGTGACGTTGCGGGCGCCGGCGTCGGGCCCGCGCTCCTCCTGGAGGAGTGCGTCGCGTCCCATGCCGCCGAAGCGGGTGAGGGCGAGGGCCGCGCGCAGCCGCACCCACCACTCGGGATCGCGGAGCGCCTTGCGCAACCCGGGCACCGCTTGCGTCGCCGCGAGGAGCCCGAGTCCCCGCGCGGCCTGCGCGCGGACCACCCAGGCCTCGTCGTCCAGCAGGATCAGCAATGCCGCCTGCGACTCGGCGTGAGGCAGCCCGCCCAGCGCGCGGGCCGCCTGCGCGCGGACCTCCTTGTTGGGATGCTTCGCCAGCGCGGTGAAGCGCGGACGGAGCGATGGTTCCTGCAGCCGCGCCGCGTACTCGGCGAGGCGGGGCAGGGCCGGGTCGTCCACGCGGGTCAGCCGTTCATCGAACAGCGGGACCGCGACTTGCCGTCCCCGCCGCAGGGCCATGGCGAAGTACATCCCCACATGAATCGGAAGCCGCGGCAGCTGATCGATGGCCGCCTCGGCCAACTCGGCGGAGTTGACGTGATTCAGCGACGAGACGGCGGCGAGGTGGACCGCGGGATGCGGGTCTTTGATCAGCAACGCGAGGGTCGGTACATCTTCGGGCAGGCCGGCGGCGGCGAGGAAGCGGGCCGACTCGAGCCGCTTCCACCAGCGGCGGGACCGGGCACTGCGCCGAAGCTTCTCTCCCCAGCGGGCATGACTCAACGCCTGGGTGAGCGCAGGCCAGCGATCCAGAGGAACTCGCGAGCTCCAGGCCGCGAGGCGCTCGATGGCGATGGGCGAGGGCAACGGAACCAGCGCCGCCGCCACCGCGTCCACTCCCGCGTCTCCGGCGGCCCAGCGGCGGAATTGCTGCTCCGCGGCTTCGCGCAACGGCTGGACGGCGGCACGGCGCGCGAGCCGCCACCACCGGTTGACGACGATGAGAACGAGCAGCGCGGCGAGAAACGCCCCTTGCACCAGCGCCGCGATGAGCACCAGATGCCGGGCCGTCACCTCCCCACCCAGCGGCGGACCTTCTCCAGCACCACGCGCAGGCTGATCGGCTTGACCAGATAGTCGAGCGCGCCCGCCTCGAGAGCCCGCATCTGCTCATCTTCCGTGCTGTGCACGCTCGTGAACACCACGCGGAACGCGCCGGGGCGTTCCGTTTCCAGGCGTTCGAAGAGTGAGAACCCGTCGAGGCCGGGAAGGTCCACATCGAGGAGCACGAGGGGCCGACGTCCACCCGTCTTCAGCTGCAGCAGGATCTCCAGCGCCTCGGCGCCGTTCCGGATGGTGAGGAACCGGTATCCCCGGCTCGCCAGCCCGTACGCCAGCAACTCGGCCAGGGAGTGGTCGTCTTCGATGCTGATGACTTCGGGGGCCTCGACCTCGCCCGAGAGCGTACGGGCGGACATGGCGGCGGCGGCGTCCGGAGCCGCCGGCTTGATGAAGTCGGTGATGCGCTCCATGAACCAGCGCGCGAGCGCGCCCCGGTCGAGCTGGACATCGTCGGCGTGCTGGACCCAGTCCTTCGCGGTTTCTTCCATCCCGGCGGCGAGCTCGGACGCCTCGGGAAAGCCGTAGGACCCCGCAGAGCCGTGGACCTTGTGCACTTCGCGCCGGAACGTTTCGAGCGCATCCCGGTCGGCGGGATGGGTGGCGAGGCGGTCGGCGCACGCCTTGATGGCCGCGACCTGGGTGGCTACGGCGCGCCGATACTCGACCATGAGCTCGGGGGGGATTTCCGCCTCGGGGGACGACTCCATGACCATAGAATCTGACGTGGCGCGGGCGCGGCGCCATAGCGACTTGGGCGCGCCAGCTCCGATATTCCCCTGATGACGCTGCTGGATTCGGTGGGCCTCTGCCTCACCTGCCGCTGGGCCAGACCCTCCACCAACCGCCGGGGGTCGACCTTTTACCGCTGCGGGCGGGCCGAATCTGATCCCCGGTTCACGCGTTACCCACCACTGCCGGTCCGGAGCTGCCCGGGCTATGAGGTCACCATGTTCTTCGTCGTCCTGATGCATTACACGAAACCGCTCCCCGACGTGGACCGGGTCAGGGCGGAGCACGTTGCTCATCTGGAACGCGCGTCGGGACGAGGGCTCGTCGTCGCGTGGGCCCGCCGCTCCCCCCCGGTGGGCGGGGTGCTGGTCGCGACGGCGCCCGACCGGAAGTCGCTCGAGGAGGTGCTGGGAGAGGATCCGTACGTGAAAACGGGGGTGGCGTCCCCGGAGGTGGTGGAGTTCAATCCTGCCAATGTCCGGGGACCCTTCGCTCGCTAGGCGCGATCAGTTGGCGTCTTTGCCGAACACTCCCACGCCATAGAAGCACGGCGACGTCTTGCACGCCACCATGATGACTTTGAGTTTGTAGCGCATGGTCTCGCGGGGCGTGACCTTCACGATCGGCACGTCGTCCGTCTGGGTGTCGGAATCCACCTCGTTATCGTCGGCGTCGTAGAGCCGGAAATCGATGTCACTGCAGTCATTGTCGCAGACGCCCAGCAGGGCGTACGACGTGCCCGCGTGCAGCGTCAGCGTGAGGGCCTCGTTCTCTCCCTCGCGGAGCGATCCGGTGTAGGGATCGTGCGTGCGGCTGTAGCCTTTTTCCTCGAGGATGCGGCTGGCGCGCTTGATCTGATCATTGACCTGGTCTTCCCAGCGGCTCTGCGCGGCGGCGATCGGCGCGGCGAGGACCGTACCCAGAACGACAACGGCAGTCGCTCGAAGCATTGCGTGACCTCTCGGAATGGGTGGGCGCGGGGGAGCGCCCCAATCTGCAGCTCGCGTCCTGATCCGGGAAGTCAGCCGTTCTTCACGAACCGGGCGGGAGCGCTTTCCGTCCCGACGCGACGCCGCTCCCGACCCCGATGCCGAATGCCGCCGCCGTCAGGACCGTCACGAGGGGCAGGATGGTCACCGGCAGGAACACGGCGACCGCGACGACGCCGGCAATGAGCGGCGCCGCGGGACTCTGCACCGCGTCGACAAACCGCAGTTTGCGCCGCACAAACCGCCGCGAGACGACGTACCCGCCGACCAGCGCCGCCACACCCACCAGAAGGCCCAGCATGATTCCTCCAAGAGGTTCTGCTACCCCTACGGAACTTGCGACACATGCGTTTCCTGGGCAAATCTCGCGCTGTGACCCTCCTGCCCGCGGCGACTTATCCTGTGCTGCTGTATGACGGTACGTGCGGGTTCTGCGCAGAGAGCGTTCAGTTCCTGCTGCGTCACGAGGGCACGCGACATGACCTGCGTTTCGCCTCTCTGGAGCGGGTTCCGGATGCGGGAGCCAACTCCGTGGTGTGGCGCGAAGGCGGTCGTGACCTCGTACGGTCCGACGCGGTGATTGCAGCCGCGCGGTACCTCGGCGGTGGCTGGAGGGCGCTGGGGACAGCCGCCGCACTCGTTCCCCGGCCCATACGGGACGGTCTCTATCGGTTGGTGGCACGGCATCGGCATCGGCTCGGCGGATCGGTCTGTGTGATTCCGACGCCGGAACAGCGATCCCGCTTTCTGGATTTCGAGGACTGATTGTCCGACCACCCCGAGCAGTCATCCCCCGACCGCCGCATGATCATCTACGGGTTCAGTCTCGTGATCGGCGGGATCCTTTCGATCTGGGCGGCGGCCCTCGGGCGCGCCAACCTCTTCACGGTCCTTGGGGCGTTCCTGTTCGGCGCCGCGTTGGGCTGGGTGTTTGAGCGGGTGGCGCTGCGCTTCGCGTCGGGCGTGGTCGGCAACATCTACGGTGCGGGGAACATCACGCCGGCGCCATCATATCCGGTGGCCGAAACCGCGGTGATTCGGGGCAAGTTCGCGGAGGCGGCGGAACACTATCGGAACCACCTCGCGCTCCACCCCGACGACTACGAGGCCCGTCTCCGGCTGGCGGATCTGGCGGTGTCCCACCTGGGGAATCTCGATGAAGCTGAACGCCTGTATAAGGAAGTGCGGGACGCCCGCGAGAACTCGTGGCGTGAGCTGACGGCGTTCAACGGTCTGATCGATCTCCACACGAAAGCGGGCCGACAGGATCGGCTGAAGGTGGAGCTGGCGCGTTTTGCGGAGCGGTACGCGGGGAGCAAGCACGCAGTCGACGCTCGCCGACGCCTGGATGAGTTGAAAAACGGCCCCTGACGCCTGACCCCTTACCAGCGTATCGCTGCGCTCCCCCACGTAAACCCCGACCCAAACGCCGTCAGCACCAGGAGGTCTCCCCGCCGCAGCTTCTTTTCCCCCAAGGCTTCGTGGAGCGCGATGGGAATCGAAGCGGCCGTCGTGTTGCCGTACTTCTGGATGTTGGCGAAGACCTGGGCCTCGCTGAGCCCCGACGCCTGCCGCACCATCTCGATGATCCGGAGATTGGCCTGGTGCGGGATGAGGAGCGTGATGTCTTTGGTCGTGAGGCCGTTGGCGGAGAGGGCGGCCGCGACGGACTCCGGCATCTTGACGGATGCGAACTTGAAGACCTCCCGCCCTTCCATCACCGCGCGATGCAATCCCTGCTCGATCATCTCCACGGACACGTAGGGATCGTGCGCCAGGCCGGGACCATCCACCCACAGCTTCTCGGCGTGACGCCCATCCGAGTACAGGTGGGTGGAGAGCACGCCCCGGCCCGGATCGTCGGTGGGGCCCAGGATGACGGCGCCCGCCCCGTCGCCAAAGAGCACCGCGGTGTCCCGCCCGCGCGTGGTCTTGTCGAGGCCCCGCGAGTGGACCTCGGCGCCGATGAGCAGGATCCGGCGGTATTGGCCGACGCGGATCCAGGCGTCCGCGATGGAGAGGCCGTAGATGAACCCCGAACACTGATTGCGCACGTCGACCGCGGGGATGTCGGCGATGCCGAGCTCCCGCTGGAGGAAAACGCCGTTGCCGGGCTCGAAGTGGTCCGGGGTGCAGGTGCAGTAGACGATGCAGTCCAGGTCCTGGGGCGTCATCCCCGCGGCCGCGAGGGCCCGGCGGGACGCTTCGGCGGCGAGCCCCACGCCCGTCTCACCCGGGGACACCCAGTAGCGGGTCTTGATGCCGGAGCGCTGGAGGATCCACTCGTCCGAGGTGTCCATGATCCGGGACAGGTCGTCGTTGGTGACGACCTTTGCCGGCACGTGGAAACCGGTGGCGAGGAATTCGGTCCGCGGCATCGAGCCTTCTCCGGTTGCGGGATGGGACGGGCGGGAGAAGATTTCGCGTCCTCATCCGCAAAGCAAGGGACATGGATCTCGCCATTACCCGGGCGCAGAAGGACGCGGTCCTCAGCGTCAAGCACCTTCCCGACGTCCTCAAGAAGGTCTTGGACGCTGCCTTGCCCAAGGGCTCGGACTTCGTGGTGCGCCTGACGTACGAGGAAGCGACCGCGCTGAACGAGCTCTGTTCGTGGAACGTGCACACCGACGCGGCGGGGAATGTCACGGCGGAATCGAAGCTCTTCGATGATCTCGTACGGGCGATCATGACGCATCCGGACTACTAAACAACTAGACGCTTAGACGCTCAGACGCACAGACGCGCAGGTCTACACCGGAGACCCAATGGCTAACCTGAAGCATCTCTTGGCACTGACGCTTCCCGCTTCGTTCCTCCCGCTTCCCTCTCTTTCCGCCCAAAAACGAGCCATCACCGTCGACGATTACCTGGCCCTGAAGAACGTCGGGGATCCTCAAGTCTCTCCCGACGGGAAATGGGTGGTCTACACGGTGGGCACCGTCAGTCTCCAGGACAACAAGTCGACGTCCCGGCTCTGGCTCGCCAGCGTCCCACTGGGAATGACGAGGGAGCTCTTGCAGGGGGCCGGCTCGGACCGTTCGCCGCGCTGGTCTCCGGACGGGCAGACCATCGCGTTTCTCTCGGGCCGGGAGCACGGGCCTCAGGTGTGGGTGATCCCGGCGGCCGGAGGCGCCGCGCGGCGGGTCAGCGATCTGCCCGACGGAGTCGGCGAGATGTACTGGATGCCGAGCGGCTTGGGATTCCTGGTGGTGAGCGACATCAAGTGGCCCAAGGAGCAGGAGATCGACAAGCGGAACGGCCCGTATCCCACGGATGCCAGGCTCTGGACCAACGTGCTCTATCGCCACTGGACCGATTGGCGCGCGGGCATGCGGCAGCACGTGTTCAGCGTGGACCTCGCGTCCGGCAAGGCCGTCGACGTGACGCCCATCGACAAGGACGCGCCGGCGATCGCCACGTCGGGGGACGGGGACGTCGCGATGTCCCCCGACGGGAAAGAGGTGGCAGTCGCCATCCACGCGGACACCGTGGTCGCGGACAACACCAACGTCCACATCTACCTGATGGGGCCTGACGGAAGCGGGATGCGGGACCTGACGGCCGCGAATGCGGGCGCCGACAATACGCCCCGGTTTTCGCCGGACGGAAAGTGGCTGTCGTATCTCTCGATGGCGCGCGCCGGGTTCGAGGCGGACCGCCTGCGGCTCATGCTCGTGCCTCGCAGCGCGGGCCGGACCGACGGCGCCCCCGTCGAGGCGACGGCGGGATGGAATCTCTCGGTGTCGTCCTACTCCTGGTGCGCGGATGCGAAGTGCGTCTACGCGGTGGTGGAGGAGCGGGGCCGGGACAACCTCTATCGCATCTCCCTGCCCGGATTCCAGCGCACGCTTGTTTTCGGCAACAACGGCGTGAACACGAATCTCACGGCGTCGACGGACGGAAAGACTCTGGGCTGGCTGCACCAGAGCAACACCCAGCCGGCCGAAGTGTTCGTGAACGACAAGCCGCTGACGCACACGAATGACGAGCTGCTCTCACACCTGGATCTGCCTTCGCTCGAGTCGTACGGATTCATCGGAGCGGGGGGCGATTCGGTGTTCGGCTGGCTCTTGAAACCGCCCGGATTCGACGCAACGAAGAAGTATCCCGTCATCTGTCTCGTGCATGGCGGCCCCCAGGGCGCGTGGGATGACAACTGGCATGCCCGGTGGAACTACCAGATGTTCGCCTCCCGCGGGTACGTCGTGGCCGCGGTGAACTTCCACGGTTCGACCAGCTACGGGCAGTCCTTCACCGACGCGATCTCGCAACATTGGGGCGATTGGCCCTACGAAGACGTGATGAAGGGGCTCGATGTCGTGGCCCGCTTGCCCTACGTGGATTCGACCCGGATGGGCGCGGCGGGGGCCTCATACGGCGGCTACATGGTGTACTGGCTGGCCGGTCACACCAACCGGTTCAAAGTGCTGGTGGACCACGACGGAGTTTTCAATCCGGAGTCGATGTTCGGCACGACCGAAGAGCTCTGGTTCCCCAAGTGGGAGTTCGGGGGCACTCCGTACCAGGAGGCGGGCGGCAACCGGGCCCTCTATGAGCAGTGGTCCCCCCTCAATTTCGTGCAGAACTGGAAGACCCCCATGCTGATCGTCCACTCCCAGCTGGACTACCGGGTGGACCTCTCCGAGGGTTATCAGGCGTTCACGGCCCTTAAACTCCACAATGTCCCGGGCAAGTTCCTCTATTTCCCGGATGAGGGGCATTTCGTGGTGCGACCGCGCAACCGCCGGCTCTGGTGGGGCGTGGTACTGGACTGGATCGATCAGTACTTGAAAAACTAGGGCCCTGCGTCAGCGCGAAGTGAACCGGCACCAACCGAGCGGGTATGCAATCGGTCTCGCAGGAAACGGAGTGCCCCTAGCTTGGCCAGACCGACGACCCGTCCATTCCTCCGGTCTCTGGTCCTCCTGCTCAGCGTGCTCTCGTGTGAGCACACCGAGCCGTTCCAGGCCTCTTCACCCCCGCCGATCACCGGGCCACTGTCGGCCACGTTCCCTGTCCGGCTGACCTACAACCTCGGCGCCGACGCCTACCCCACGTGGGCTCCCGACGGCAGCGCCATCCTCTATCAGGCCCAGGACCCCAACACCACCAACAAGGACCGCTGCCTGTTCGCCCTGCCGCCGACGGGCGGCACGGCGACCCCCGTGGGGTGCGCGGACAGCGCGGGAGTGAACACGTCGTTCGGCCCGACCGGGGTGTCGGCGGCGGGCCGCGTGGCCGTGTACGAGGGCGTGAGTCTGGTGGGCGCCGGCGTTCCCTCCAGAGCCGGGATGTACCTCGCGACAGAGTGGCCCTTCGCGAGCGCGAAGTTGATTCTCACCCTCCCGCGTATCATCCCGGCCGGGCGGGTCGACAAGCTGACGTCGATCCACTGGCTCGGTGACAGCTCCTTTCTCGCGCTCGGCATCCGGGCCACGTCGGCGGCGCTCTGTCAGTTTTGCGCGGTGGATACACTGGAAACCGGCGTGCAGGTGGTCCTGGTGCGGCCCGTCGCCGATTCCGCGACGGTCACTTTGGTGCCGGGGACCAATAGGGCTTCCTCGTATTCGTTCGTCGCGCCGGATACGATCTACTTCACCCTGAATAACGACAACCGGATTCTCCGGACCCGGATCGGGGGCGGGGCGATCGACTCCATCTTTGCCTTTCCGCCGGATTCGAACGTCGCACCCCCCGGGGACAGAAGGGGGTTCCCGGCGGTCGCTCGCGGTCTCCAGGTGTCCGGACACACGGCATTCGCCGTGATCGGAGGGCGTTTCGAGTATCTCCCGGACTCCGGGAGCGGGGAAGCGCAACGCGACTGGGGCGGGCACATGCACAAGGTCAACCTCGCGACCGGGGCTGACACGGTGATGGGCTACGCGCCGCCGATCGGGCTGGGCTTCGAGTATGTCTGGATGCGAAGCCCGGCGCTGTCTCCTGACGGACAGATCCTGACGGCCGAGGGGCGACTGGTGACACTGACGCAGGTATTTGGTGGCCCGCCCTCCTTCCCCTGGTTGCGCACCGATACCACGATCACGTCTACGGGTAATATCTGGCAGTATGTCCATCCCTAGCCGTCGGAAGGAGACCGATTGCGAATCCTTTTTTGTGCGACGTTGACGTGTGTCGGGCTGGCCATAGTGGGATGTAATCACACCGAGCCGTTTACGACGGACTACCGGTCTGTCGGCCCGCTGGTGCCCGGCAACCCAACCCGCCTGACTTACAACTCGGGCGTCGATACCCGCGCGTCGTGGCTCCCCGACGGCTCCGCATTCCTTTATACCCAGCAACAGACGACGTCGGACCAGGATCAATGCCTCGCGGTGATGGGACGGACGGGCGGGGCGACCAGCCGACTCATCTGCACCGACACGGATCCAGCTCAAGACTCGACCAACGTTTTCCTCGCACCCGCAGTCTCCACCAACCTCCGCATGGCCTACGTCCGCACCAGCACGATCGCGCACTTCGGGCGCACCACGCCGGACTATGGCGCGTTGGTGTTGGCCACGTACGCCCTCCCTCTGCCCGGCAAGCAGATCGTCCCGCTCCCGCACTTCAGTCCTGGCGGGCAGAGCGTCACCTTCGCGTCGGATCTCCACTGGACCGACCCGACCACACTTTATTTTCTGGCCGATCGGTTTCAGTTCACATGCTTGAACACGAACTGCACTATCGCAGATACCAGCATCGTGGGGCTTGAAATCGACCGGGTCATCACCACGGATACGCCGTCGATAACGCTCGTCACTGGCACCGTCGGGGCGAGCGCTCTGGCGACCGCTGGGAGTGACACGCTCTACTACGCGCTGTTCGGCAGCGGCGACCTCCATCGGCTGATCATCAGCACGTCGACCGACTCGGTGGTGTTCACGTTCCCCGACAACGTGCTGGGACTCTCCGCGGCGTCGGGCCGCGTCGCCGCTGCCGTCGCGGGGAGCCTGCATTTATTGATCCTCGCGACCGCGGTGGACTCGATTCTCCCCGCTGCCGGACCCCTGCAAGTCGTCGACCATCCGGCGCTCGATCCGACCGGCCACCTCCTCGTGGCCGACGTCCGCGACGGCGGAGCGCCCTCCGACCTCTGGCTCTGGAGCATCCCATGATTCGCGCTTGCGTCCGGCTCCTGTTGCTCACGGGGTTCGCCGTACCCCTGGTGGCGCAATCGAACGGCGCCATCGCCGGCCGGGTGACGGACGACAGCAAGAAGGCGATCGCCGGCGCCCTAATCTGGGTCGACGGCGGCCGACAGGGCGCCACCACGGACACGAGCGGCGTGTACCGGGTCCGCGATATCCGCACCGGCTGGCACCGGGTGCGGGTGGCGCGGATCGGCTACCGCTCGGTGATTCTGGACAGCGTGTTCGTGCGGAGCGGGGAGACGGCGACGCTGGACTTCGCGCTGGCGGCGCAGGCACTCGCTCTCGATTCCATCGTGGTCCGGGGTGAGGTGGACCAGGTGCTCAACCCTCTGGCCACGGCCGATGTGCAGGCCATCACGGGGGCCGAAATCAGGCGCCTGCCCGTGACCACCGTGGCCGAAGCGGTGGCCCTCAGCGCCGGGGCGGTGGGGGAGAGTTACCGCGGGGGACGCATCGGCGAGTCGTCGTTTATTCTGGACGGCTTGGGCGTGAAGAACCAGCTCGACGCCTCCACCAGCACGCTCGGCATTCAAGTCCCGACCGAAATCCTCACCGAGGCGTCGCTCGTCACCAACGCGTTCTCGGCCCGCTACGGCCAGGCGCTCTCGGGGATCATCAACGTCGTGACGCGGGATGCCGGTGATCGCTGGACGGGCCGGGTGGCGTACGAAGGGGACCGCCCGCTGCCGCAGGCCGATGACCACGGGTTGGACCGCGCGGTGATCACGGCCGACGGGCCTTTGGGTCGGGGGATCGGCTTCGTGGGGGTGCTCAACGCACAGGGCCTCATCGACGGGGATCCCGTCAACGCGCCGGCCCCCACCGATCCTCACGATCCCCGGACTGCCGAGCCGTGGGTGCTTCCCCACGACGGAGCCGAGCGGTTGGATGTGGCCGGGAAGCTGATCATTCCCGTCACCGAGCGGAACGTGCTGCGGTTGTTCGGTCTGCGCTCCGCCGCCCAGCAGTTGCTCTTCGATCCGGCATTCAAGTACGCCCCCACGTTCGCGCCGGCGACGCGGACGGTCGGGAATCTGTACTCCGCCCATCTGCAGCACTCGTCGGCGCCGGAATCCAGGCACCCCTTCGGGGCCGATATCCGGGTCGGCTACTTCAACCAGGAGTTCCTCCGCGGCCAGACGACCAACACGCCGAGCCCGCTGGTTGGGGCGTTCAGCGGGCAGTCGCTGCACTTTCTGGACGAGGGAATCGCCCGCGCCAAGGATACGATCGCCGCGATGGGAGCCCTGCCAGGGTACACGCCGCCCCAACTCAGCGACAACACGCCTTGGGGTGTGCCCGGATTCTTCCTGGGGGGCGGATCGCGGGGTGAGCTCGATTGGAACCGGTACCGGGAGCTACGGTTCCAGGGCGACTTCACGGTGGCCGCGGGACCGACGACCGACTTCAACTTCGGGGGCGAGTTCGAGCGCCAGCACGTCGAGACCTTCCAGCGCGTAGATGCTTATCTCCCGGTGACGGGAACGGCGAAGGACTCGGTGCCTCCGCCCGCGGCCTCCGACTTTCAGCCTCAGAGCGCCGCGCTGTACGGCGAGACCCAGATGGAGATCGAGGACATCGCCCTGACGGTCGGACTCCGGTTCGACGAATTCGATCCGCGCAACCAAACCGTGGGTCAGCGTTTTGGGGCACGGGCGACCCTCTCGCCGCGGCTGGCGATGTCGACGGTGCTCCACGGAGCCACCTTCGTGGCCAGCTGGGGCCACTTCGCTCAGGCCCCCGACTTCCAATACCTCGTCAACTCGGCCTTCGACGACACCACGCGCACCGGGCGTTTCCGGCAAGGGAATCCCGACCTGGGGTTCGAGACCGCCACCCAGTATGAGTTCAGCGTGCGGGGGCGTCCGACCGACCAGACCTCGGTGAAGGTCAACGCCTTCGTCAAGCGGCTCGACGGCCTGGTGGCGTCGGTCCCGCTCTCGGTGAATCCGGATTCCGCGATCTTCGGAAACTCCGACTTCGGCACCGTCAAAGGCGTGGAGATCATTCTCGAGCGCGAGCTGCGGGGCTGGTGGGGCGCCCGGGTGAGTTACACGCTGCAGGACGCCCAGGCGACGTCGACCAACCCCTTCATTCTTCTCAATCAGTTCACCATCGATCCGCAGGGCGACACCATCCGCCCCGCGCGCGTCCAGTTTCCGCTGGACTACGACCGGCGGCACGCGCTCACCGTGGTACTCCAGGCGCGAGTGCCCGACAGCCTAGGCCCGCGGATCGCCGGGTCTCCCATCTTTGGCGGCCTGGAGGCCGCGTTGATCGGGCGGTACAACTCGGGGCTGCCCTACTCGAGCACTAACCTCGCGGGGGACAGCATCCTCGGCTTGCCGAACAGTCAGCGGCTGCCGTCCCAGGCGCAGATCGACATGCTGCTGCGGCGTTCGATCAACCTGTTCGGATGGCGGGGCGGGGTGTACCTCGACGTGCGGAACCTGCTCAATACGGTGAACATCGAGGCGGTGAGGCGGGATGTCGGAACTCCCAATCCTTCGACCGGCGAGCTGCAGGCGATGGCGCAAGCAGCGTACAATGCGAACCCGCAGACCATCCCCTACGAATCGCCCCGGTACCGCGCCTGGGCGGACCTGAATCACGACGGGTACATCTCGGGGGCGGGCGAGCTGATGCCGCTCTATCTGGCGGCGGCCAGGGACTTCACCCAGCCGCTCTTCCAGTACGGGCCGCCGCGTCTGTTCCGGCTGGGGGTCGAGCTCGAGTTCTAGTCCCGGGCTTCGCTCCGGTAGCTGGTGGCCACGCCGCCGACGACCAGCAGGAGGCCCAGCCAGCCCCAGATGGTCAGCTGCTGGCTGAAGAGGGCGAGCGCGAGGAGCGTCCCGACCACCGGCTCGACGGTCGCCGCCACGGCGGTCGGAGCGGCGTCGATGCGCCGCACGCCGGCGAAGAAGAGGAAATTCGCGCCGACCACCGGGCCGACGGCCTGGGCCAGGCAGAAGGTCCACGCCGCGAGTCCCTCCGGACGGGCGGTGTAGGTGAACGGTGAGCGGCCGAAGAGTGTGAGGAAGATCGCCATCATCACGACGCCGCCGAAGAGCTCGAGGAACAGCGAGCGGACGCTGCCGTAGCGCGGGACCGACCAGCGCGCGAGGAGCGTGGTTCCCGAGTAGGAGAGCATCGCGATCAACCCTCCCAGGATCCCGATCTTGAGGCCGGGTCCGCCCTGCAGAACGGTTCCGACATTCCCGCCGCTGACGGTCAGCGCCACGCCCAACATTACCAGCACCGCGAGAAACATCCGGAGGGGCGTGAGGGCTTCGCCCAAGATGACGCGTCCCAGCACGGCCACGACGACCGGTGCGAGATAGAGCAGCGCCGCCGCCCCCGCGACACCCACGCCGGTAATGGCGTACGGATAGGCAACCTCGAAGAGGGCGACCAGGAGCCCGCCGCCGCCGAAGACCAGCAACCAGCCCTTGAGATCGACCTTGAGCATCTCGGGGTGGAGGACGCCATAGATCACGAGGCCGAGCACCCCGACGGACACCCGCCAGAACCCGATCCCCGTGATGTCCTGCCCTCCGTGGAAGAGCGCCGTGGACAGGACACCGGTGGTGCCCCAAGTGGCACCCGCGGCCAGCGCAAAGAGATAGCCCGCGACGCGGGTCCGGTTCACAGCAGCTCTCCTTTGAGAACGGTCACCGCCTGCCCGCCGAGCTTCACGCGGTCGCCGGCGAGTTTGACCCGCACGGTGCCGCCGCGGGCCGACGCCTGATACGCGATCATCTCGTCCTTGGAGAGGCGCGCGGCCCAGTGCGGGGCGAGGGCGCAGTGCGCGGAGCCGGTGACCGGGTCTTCATCCACGCCGACTCCGGGCGCGAAAAACCGCGAGACGAAGTCGACGCCCGAGGTGGCGGAGCGGCTGGTGACGATCACGCCTCGGATGGGCAGGCCCTTGAATTTGCCAAAATCGGGCGTGAGCGCGCGCACGTCCTGCTCGCTGGCCGCTTCGATCAGGAAATCAGTCTTGTTCTTTCCCACGTACTGCGGGCGGACGCCGAGCGCGGCGAGCAGGCCCGGAGGCGGCTCGTGTGGTGTCATGGCTTGAGAGGGGAAGTCGAGCTCGATCCACTCCCCTCGGCGGTCGGCCGTCAGGACCCCGGAACGCGTGTGAAAGCGCGCCGTGAGCTGGGGTGCGAGGAGGCCTTCGGTCCAGAGCACGTGCGCCGTGGCCAGGGTGGCATGACCGCAGAGGTCCACTTCCGCGGCCGGCGTGAACCAGCGCAGATCATAGCCCTCTGCCCGAGGCGACAGGAACGCGGTTTCCGAGAGGTTCATCTCCCGGGCCACGTTCTGCATCCACATTGCGTCGGCGGGCCGCTCCAGCAGGCAGACCGCGGCCGGGTTGCCGGCGAACGCGCGGTCGGTGAACGCGTCGACCTGCAGCAATCTCAGTCCCATGTCACCACCCACCCCGTTCGCCCGCGTCGCCGATGGCGCGGGACAGGCGGTCAGCTGCATGCCGCCAGTTGGTTTGCACGGCGCGCTCCGCGGCGGGAGCGTCTCCCGCGCGGATCGCCGAGATGATCGCCTGGTGCTCGCCCGCGGAGACCGGGGCCTCTCGAGCCAGGAGACTCACGTACATCCGAATGTACCGCTCGGCCTGCGGCTTCACGGCCTCGTGGAGCGCGCGCAGCCTCGGGCCGGCGCCCGCTTCGATGTACTTCCGGTGGAATTCCTCGTCCGCTTCGTAGAGGCGGTTGAAGTCCACGCGCTTCTTGGACGCGCGCAGGAAGCTCGCGTTGATCCGGGTCAGGGCGCGCAGGAGCGTGCGGCGGGGAGCCGGGGCCAGGAGCGCGGCACGATGGGCCGCGAGACTCTCCAGCTCGCCTACGATATACAGGAGCTCGGATACATCGTCCTTCGTGAGCGGGGCCACGGTGGGTCGGGCCCGCTTGCCGGACGCGGTGGCGACGTAGCCTTCACGCTCCAGACGGGTCAGGGCCTCTCTGACAGGGGTCCGGGAAACCCCCAGGCGCTGGGCGATGTCGATTTCCACGAGCCGAGCGCCGGGGGCGAGGGTGCCGCGGACGATACCGTCGCGCAGAGCGGCGTAGACGCGTCCTGAAGTGGCCATGACCCGAGGCAATATAGCCGGACGCCGGCGCGGTCCGGCGCTCCTTGCGGGTCTTCGGGGGTGACGTATGTTAAGCATAATTGTATCCAATTTTGTAT
>DATBBZ010000344.1:0-3482 GCA_036270745.1 Gemmatimonadales bacterium
GTTGTCTCTTCCTGCCCCCGCAGCCGGGCGAGCCCCTCACCTATTGCGAAGTCGGTATCGACTCCTGATGCTGTTAATCCTGTTGCCGCTCTGGGGCGCGCTCGTGGCGCCTGTGGTCCCGTCGTTCCGTCAGGTCCCCGACAGCACAGTCCTGCGCCGCTACGGTGACGCCGTGAACGCCACCGCCGACACGCTGGACATGCTCCGGGGGATGGCCCAGGCCTTCCGCAACGATCTCCAGACCGCGTCGCCCACCATCGTCCTCGCTCGGGCGACCTCGGTGCAGAGCGCGTGCGCTTCCGGAGTCAGCTCGATACGGCGGCTCCAAGGCATGCTGGCGGCGCGCACCATTTCGACGATACCGCTGGCCGCCCGCGATCAAGCCAAGTTCCGCACCACATCCGAAGAAACGGTCGCCGCCCTGGAGCGCTGCGTGCGCAGCTGGCAACCGCTGCCGCGCACCGACGACCGTGCCGACACGCTCCGGGCGTGGGGACCGTATCGCGTCAACGAGATCGCTCAAGCCCTTCACAAGTTCGACGGTGCCCGGGCGGCGTTTGTGAAGTCCGCCGGACTGCCTGGTCGCCCGGTGGTGCTGCCGCCTCCCGCCAATCCGTAGATGTGGGAACGTGCACACTGTGGATACACAACTCCACATTGTGTGGATGAACTTCAGAACAGACGATTTATCCGCACCTTAGGTTCCACATCCCATGCACATCGAAGTGAGCTAACCCGAAGAAATATCGGCACTTGCGCCGCTTTTCGGCACTCCTATATTGCCTCCCACGCGCCTTGAGGGGAAGGGTGGAGGCCCAGCGCTTCCACAACGCCTTTAAGGTGGGTTCGGGCGGAAATTCCGGGGAGGGCGCCGACGCAAACAAGGGCTCAGGCGCCCGCTGATCCGGGAGAGTGCTCTCTCCGGCTCGGACAGATGAAGCCAGTCGCGTGCTTCGTCCACGTCGAAGTAGTGCCTCGGCGTGCAGTGCGGAAGGTCGGTCCGCGACCCGATCTGACCCGCAGCACTCACATTGGTGAACCTTGCGGCCCGGCCAGGCTGCTTGGGGATCGAAGCCGGAGCTCCTGTTCGCCCTACCGAGCGACGCAACAGTCAACCGGCGGCGGCGGGAAGAAGAACGAGGGAGTAAATCCCTTGGCTCCGGGTAACCGGTGCGCGGGGCCCCCGGGTGGGTAACCACTCGGGGGCTTCGATTTTCTTACGCCCACCTGACATCAACAGCAGGTCCCTCGCTGCGCTCGGGATATGCCCCTCCCCAAGCTCGGGGCACACATTACGTTGTTGGCTTGCTGCCGCCCCCGGAGTCCTCCGCCCCAATGCGCATCGCCCTGGTCACGGAGTTCTACTACCCGCACCTGGGCGGCGTCACGGAGCACGTCCATAACCTCGCGCTCGAGTTCCGGCGTCGGGGGCATCACGCCATCGTCATTACGTCGAACATGGACGGGCAGGGGACCGACCCCGACTGGGTCCGCCGGGTGGGCACGAGCCGGGTGGTCTTGTCCAACGGCTCGTACGCGCGGGTCTCCACGGGCTGGGCCATCACCCGGAAGATCGCCGACATACTCAGCGCCGAACGGATCGAGATCGTCCACAGCCAGGACATCCTCGCGCCCATGCTGGGTCTCAAGGCCGCGAGTGCCGGCTGGCTGCTGGGCATTCCTGTGGTGGCCACGTCCCACACCTGGTTCTCGAGCTCCGCGCTCTACCGGATGTTCCGGTGGTGGCTGCAGCCGCGCCTCGACCGGGTGGCCGCGCGCATCGCGGTTTCCGATCCGGTGGTGCACGCGATGTCGATGTATTTCCGCGCCGATTGGGAAGTCATCCCCAACGGCGTCGACGTGAGCTACTTCCATCCCAATGGACGGCGCGAGCGTGAGGTGGCGACGCGCGGACCCCGGCTGTTGTTTCTGGGCCGGCTCGACCCGCGCAACGGGCTGGACACGTTGCTCGAGGCCATGCCGATGATCCTCGAGCGCCACCCGACCGCCGAGCTGATCGTGGTGGGGGACGGTCCCCTGCGCGCGAGCTACGAAGCCCGGGCGGCGCACCTGGGGAAGGCGGTCAGGTTCGTCGGACAGGTCTCCGACGAGCGTCCCGATTACTACGGTGGCGCCGATCTCTATCTGTGCCCCACCACGAAAGCGTCGTTCGGCATCACTCTGCTCGAAGCGATGGCCTGCGGAACACCGCTGGTGGTGTCCGACATCACCGGCTTCCGCGAGCTGATCGCCGGCGGTGCCGAGGCGGTACTGGTACCAAAGGACAGCCCTCTGGCGTGGGCCCGCGCCACCAACGCGCTCATCGAGGACCAGCCCCGGCGCCAGGCCATGGGGGCCGCGGGGCTGGCCAAGGCTGCCCACTTCGCGTGGCCGCGGATCGCGGAGCGGGTGCTCGAGGTCTACCGGCGGGTCAAGAAGTGATCGAGGCCCTCGCGGCGCTGGGGGGGGGCCTCGGCGCGGGATTGGCGGCGTACGGTGCCTACGCTCCGAACAGCGGACTCTACGGCAGGTCGGTTTCACGCGGATCACGCGACTCCCGGCGCGTCTATCTCACCTTCGATGACGGTCCGTCACGCTCCGCCACCGCGACCATTCTCGAGACGCTCGCCCGGGAGGAAGTACCCGCTGCATTCTTCATGGTCGGGGAGTTTGTCCGCCGTGAACCCGCGTTGGCCCGGGCCGTCGCCCGCGCCGGCCACGAAGTGGGAAATCACACGCAAAACCATGTCAAATTGCACCGTCGGGGCCCCAGGCGAATCCGCCGGGAACTCGAAGAAGCGCATGGCGTTATCTCTGAAGTGGTGGGGAGGCCTCCACGGACCTTCCGGGCTCCCCATGGCTACCGGAACCCATTCGTCGGCCGTACCGTACGGCGACTGAAATACACCCTGTTTGGCTGGACTTTCGGGGTTTGGGACAGTTCCCGCCCCGGGGCGGAGGAGATTCGCCGGCGGGTACGGACGCACCTCGTTCCGGGAGCCGTGATTCTTCTGCACGACGGCGACGGATACGATTTCAACGGGGACCGCCGGCAGACCGCCGAAGCGCTGCCCGGCATCATTCGCGATGCGCGCGACGCCGGGTTCGAATTCGCACCACTCGAGGAGCTGATCTGAAGAGGAGCCGTCGCTGGATCTGGTGGGTGCTGGGCTTCGCCGGGGTGGGTGTGGCGCTCAAGGCGCTCGCCGGCTTCCCCTGGGAAGACACGCTCGCCACCCTGATCAACGCGAACTACTGGATTCTGGGCGTCGCGCTGGTGATCAACCTGGGATCGCTCGTGGCCAAGGGCTGGGCGTGGCACCTCCTGCTGAACCCCGTTTCGCCCAACCACTGGAAGACGGCACAGGAAGCAAACCTCGTCGGTGCCGCGGTGAACAACGTCTCGATTGCGGTCGGCGGCGAAGCGGCGCGCATCCACTACATCGCCCAGCGGGACGGCGTGCCCGTGGGTGCGGCCATCT
>DATBBZ010000345.1:0-7416 GCA_036270745.1 Gemmatimonadales bacterium
GGAGCGTGGCTCGAGGTCTCCAGTGCCAGCGTGTTCACCGATTTTCAGGCGCGCCTGGCGAACATCCGGTTCCGGCCCCGGCCGGGCGAGAAGCCGGACTTCGTGCACACCCTCAACGCGTCCGGCGTCGCGCTGCCGCGGACCATCGCCGCGATTCTCGAGCACGGGCAGGAGCCGGACGGGAGCGTTCGGCTTCCCAGGGCCCTGGTGCCGTACGTCGGCGTCGAGCGGCTCGGCCCCGCCGGTGGATAGGCAAGACCGGTGGCGCCGGGCGGGACCCGCGGCCCTCATCGGGGCCGCTCTGCTTTTCGGTGCGCTCTCCGTGGCCGACGCCTGGTTGGTCGCCGCGCACTTTCAGGACGATGCCCGGAATACCTCGCGCCTCTTCGGCCGCGTTTTCGCCGGATTGTCCGATCCCCAGCCGGACGCCGCCACTGGCGCGCTGCTCGACCTGGCCACCGAAGTCCGCGCCATGCACCTCCCGATGGCGGTCGCCGATGCGACGGGTCACCTCACGCAGATCGCGAACGCCCCGGCCGGCATCGAGCAGGACTCGGCGGCGCTCGCGGCCTGGGTGCGGGGCCTGGATCAGGTGAACGACCCCATCACCCAGCCCGGCATCGGGACGGTGCACTACGGGGCATTGCCCGTGGCCCGGAGACTCAAGCTGCTGGCGCTCCTGCAGGCCGGCGTGCTGCTCTGCCTCATCGGACTGATCTGGCTCGCGAACGCCACGCAAGTGGGCGCAGCGCGGGACCGTCTGTGGGTGGCGATGGCGCGCGAGTCCGCGCACCAGCTCGGCACGCCGCTGATGAGCCTGACCGGCTGGATTGACTACCTCCGCGAGAATCCCGGCACGGCCGGAGGCGAGCTCGTGGAGCACTTCGCCGCCGACACGGAGCGCCTCCAGCGCGTGGCGAAGCGGTTCGAACGGATCGGCCGGCCGGCCCGGCGCGAGCCGGTGGGATTGGGGGCGGCGGCCGAGCGGGTGGTGGAGTATTTCCGTCCCCGCCTGCCGACACTCGCGAGCCCCGTGCAATTGGTGCTCCAGGCCATCGGCCCCGGCCCCGTGATCGATGGGGACCCGGTGCTCGTCGAGTGGGCCATCGAAGCGCTCGTGAAGAACGCGGTCGACGCGCTCTCGGGGCGGGGGGGCCGCATCGACGTGCGGGTGGAGGCGGTGGGCAAGACGGGCCGCGTGGTTGTCGAAGACGACGGCCCCGGGGTCGCCGCCCACATCCGTTCCGGCATGTTCGACCCGGGACGGACCACGAAGACCGGCGGGTGGGGGCTGGGGCTCGCGCTCGCGCGCCGCATCGTGGAACAGCAGCACGCGGGGCGGGTGACCTATCACCCGGGAACTCCCGGCTCCCGGTTCGTACTCGATTTTCCCGTTCCGTAGGCGGCTGTGACTCCCTCGCTCAATCCCACCCAGCGCGCCGCCGTCGAGCACGGGGATGGACCCCTGCTGGTCCTGGCCGGCGCCGGATCCGGGAAGACCCGCGTCCTCACCGCGCGCATCGCTCACTTGATGAAGGACCGGGGCATCCGGCCGGACCGGATTTTCGCCGTCACGTTCACCAACAAGGCGGCGGGGGAGATGCGGCGCCGCGTGGCGGAGCTGCTGGGGGCCGACCCCCAAGGTCTCTGGATCGGCACGTTCCACTCCCTCTCGGCGCGTCTGCTCCGGCGGGAAGCGCCCCTCCTGGGCTTCGGACCCAACTTCACGATCTATGATGAAGAGGACTCTCAGGCGCTGATCAAGCGCATGCTCGAGCAGCGGGGGCACTCGCCGAAGGCGTTTCCGCCCCGGCAGCTGGCGGGGATCATCTCCGGCGCGAAGAACGCGATGCTCCAGCCCGCCGAGTTCGCGTCCCGGGCGGAGTCACCCCTCGAGCTGGTGGCGGCGGACATCTTCGGCGGCCTGGGCCCCGCGTTGAAGCAGGCGAACGCCATGGACTTCGACGACCTGCTTCTCCACCCCCTCGAGCTCTTCCGGACCCATCCTGACCGCCTCGGCTACTGGCAGCGCCGGTTCGTGCATGTCCTGGTGGACGAATTCCAGGACACGAACGCCGCGCAGTATCACCTGGTGCGCCAGCTCGCCGCCCTCCACGGCAATCTCACGGTGGTCGGGGACGACGATCAGGCCATCTACGGGTGGCGGGGGGCCGACGTCCGGCACATGCTCGCCTTCCAGTCGGATTTTCCGGGGAGCACGCTGGTGAAGCTCGAGCAGAACTACCGCTCGACCCAGGTGATCCTCGATGCCGCGAACGGCGTGATCGCGGAAAACGAGGGCCGGCTCGGGAAGACCCTGTTCACGGAGAAAAAGGGGGGCGCCAAGGCCGTGCTGCTTACCGCGGCCGACGAGCGTGACGAGGCCGAGTGGCTGGCGGGGGAATACGCCAAGCTCGCGAGCGACGACGACCAGGCGTACGAGTCTATGGCGGTCCTGTACCGGACCAACGCCCAGTCGCGGCCCCTCGAAGAGGCGTTCCGGTTCCGGGGCATCCCGTATCGCCTGGTGGGGGCGGTGAGCTTCTACGAACGCCGGGAGGTGAAGGATCTGCTCGCGTACCTCCGGTTGATCGCCAATCCGGCCGACGATGAGGCGTTCCTGCGGGTGATCAATGTGCCTCGCCGGGGCATCGGGGATGCGTCAGTTCTGGCGCTGGCACAGGCGGCCACCAAGTGGGCCAAGCCCCTGCTGGAGGTGGCCAGAGTGGCGGACCGCGTGGAGGGCCTGCGGCCCAACGTCCGGGACGGCTTTGCGAAGTTCGCCGCCACGCTGGGGAGCCTTCGCACCGCCGTGGGGAACGAAGACCCCGCCTTTGCCTTCGACCGGATCATCGACGCCGTCCACTACGACGCCTATCTCGCGGACGAAGGGGCTGAGGGGGTCGAGCGGATGGAGAATGTGCGGGAGCTCATCGCCGGGGCAGCTGCCTGGGCCGAAGTTTCCGGCCTGGATGGCGCCGAAGAGGCGGAGGACGGGGAATTGGCGCTCGCCACCGGGACGCCGATCGAACGCTATCTGACCCAGTCGGCGTTGATGGCCCAGACCGACTCAGTGCAGGGTGACACCGGGGTCACCTTGCTCACGGTCCACATGGCGAAGGGGCTGGAGTGGCCGGTGGTGGCGCTGGCGGGCCTCGAGGACGGACTCTTCCCCCTCGCGCGTTCGGCGGCCCAGCCGGGAGGGGTGGAGGAGGAGCGCCGGCTCTGTTACGTGGGACTGACGCGAGCCCGTGAACGATTGTATCTCTCTTGGGCACGCACGCGCTTCCGCCAGGGGCGGATGGAGATGTCCGAGCCCTCGCGGTTCCTCGAATCCATTCCGCCGAGAGTGTTGGAGGAGCGCGCGACGACGCCGTTGTGGGATCGCGGCGGCTACCGGCAGCGGTTGGACCGCCCGAGTCAGCCCGGCCGGCGGCGCTTCGCAGAGCGCGAGGAAGCGTTCTTCGCGGACGAGGAAGACCTGTCACAGGACGCGCCGAAATACGCGCGCGGCGAGCGCGTCCGTCACCGGAAGTTCGGCGGCGGCGTGGTGCAGTCCGTGTCCGGTGGCGGCCGGAGCCTCAAGATCACCGTGCTGTTCGACGATCCGGAGATCGGCGCCAAACAACTGCTCGTGGCCTATGCGGGGCTCGAGCGCGAGTGGGAGACGGGATGAGCGTCACACCCGAGGAAGTGCGGCAGATCGCGCGGCTCGCGGAGCTCTCGGTGGATGAAGAGCATCTGGACGACCTCGCCGCGCAAATGTCGCGTATCGTGGACTACATCGCCCAGCTCTCGCAGGTGTCGGGCGGCGAAAACCTGAAGCCGTTCATTCCAGGTCCCGACGCCATCCGGCTGCGCGCCGATGTGGTCGCCCCGCAACCGCTCGAGGGCAAGCTCTCCGATTTCGCTCCCGCATTCCGCGAGGGGTTCTTCCTGGTGCCCAAGCTCGGCGCGTTTGAAGGGGCCGAGGATGAAGACGAGTGACCGAAGTCGAAGCGCTCGCGAGCGCCAAGGCCACGGCCACACGCCTCGGAAAAGCCAAGCGACTCAACGCGCTCCTGACGCCCACCACCGTGGTGCGGAAGTCGCTGCTGACCCAGGCCAAGGCTGCGCACCCATCGGGCGTGCTCTACGGGATGCCGGTTGCCGTGAAGGACAACATCTGCACACTCGAGTTTCCCACGACGTGCGGTTCGAAGCTGCTTGAGGGCTATCAGTCGCCGTATGAAGCCACCGTCGTCACCAGACTCAAGGCGGCAGGCGCGCTGATTGCCGGCAAGGCCAACCTCGACGAATTCGCGATGGGCTCGTCCACGGAGCATTCGGGCTTCGGACGCGTGCTCCATCCCATCGACCGCACCCGGGTGCCGGGCGGATCGTCCGGCGGCTCGGCGGCGCTGGTCGGTGCCGGTGCGGTGCCGGCGGCCCTGGGATCCGAAACCGGCGGCTCGGTGCGGCAGCCGGCGGCATTCTGCGGCGTGGTCGGCATCAAGCCGACGTATGGACGCGTGAGCCGGTACGGTCTTGTGGCCTTCGGATCGTCGCTCGATCAGATCGGGGTGCTGGGCCGGAGCGTGCACGACGCGGCGCGCGTCCTCTCGGTGATTTCCGGGCGGGATGCGCGGGACAACACCTGCGAGAACCGCGATTCGCTGCGCCTGCCGACCGTCCCCGAGCGTCTCGAGGGCTTCGTCATCGGGATTCCGAAGGAGTACTTCCCGGTCGATCTGAACCCCGGCGTCCGGCGGGCCTGCGATCGCGCGATCCGGGCCTTGAAGGATCTGGGCGCCGCAGTCCGGGACGTGTCGCTCCCGCACACGCCCTACGCGATACCGACGTACTACGTCATCGCTCCGGCCGAGGCCTCGTCGAACCTCGCCCGGTTCGATGGGGTCCGGTTCGGTAACCGGGCCGAGGGCGCCACCACCCTCCCGGAGCTCTATCAGCAGACGCGTGGAGCCGGCTTCGGGCCCGAAGTGCAGCGGCGTATTCTGGTCGGGACCTACGTGCTCTCGTCCGGTTACTACGACGCGTACTACAAGAAGGCGCAGCAGATGCGCGCCTTGCTCGCGCAGGATTTCCGGAACGTGTTCGACCGGGGCGTGGACCTGATCTTCACACCCACGACGCCGACCACGGCCTTCAAGGCGGGGGAGCGCACCAGGGACCCGGTCGCGATGTATCTCGCCGACTGCTTCACCGCGCCGGCGAACCTCACCGGCGTGCCGGCCATGTCCCTCCCCATCGGCCGCGTAAAGGGTCTCCCGGTCGGCGGGCAGCTCATCGGCCAGCCGTTCCTGGAAGACGACATGATCGAGGCCGCGTACGCTCTCGAGCGGGCGATTTCCGGTACGGAGGAGGTGTGAGCGCCTCCGCCGCATGGGAAACGGTCATCGGGCTCGAGACGCACGTCCAGCTCGGCACCGTGTCGAAGATGTTCTGCGGTTGCTCCACGACGTTTGGAGCGCCACCGAACACGAACGTCTGTCCGGTGTGTCTCGGATTGCCCGGGGCGCTGCCGGTGCCCAACGAGCGGGCGATTCAGCTGGCGGTGCGCGCCGCCGTCGCACTCAACTGCACCGTGTACCCGCGCAGCGTGTTCGCCCGGAAGAACTACTTCTATCCCGATCTGCCGAAGGGCTATCAGATCTCGCAGTACGACCAGCCGCTGGCCACCGCCGGGCATCTGTCGTTCCTCTCTCCCGACCGCGGCGTGGTCCGCGCCGGGATCGTCCGGGTGCACGTCGAAGAGGATGCGGGGAAGTCGCTCCACGACCGCTTCGCTCGGGCCACGGCGGTCGACCTGAACCGCGCCGGCGTGCCGCTGATCGAGATCGTGACCGAACCGGACTTCCGTTCTCCACAGGAGGCGCGCGCGTACCTGCTCACGCTCAAACAGGTGCTGCAGTACGTCGGCGTCTCCGAGTGCGATATGGAAAAGGGCTCTCTGCGCGTCGATGCCAACGTCTCGATTCGCAAGGCCGGCAGCACCGCGCTCGGCGTGAAGTGCGAAGTGAAGAACATCAACGCGTTCTCGTACGTCGAGAAGGCGCTGACCGTCGAGCGGGACCGGCAGATCGCCGAGGTCGAGGCGGGCGGCAAGATCGTCCAGTCCACCATGCTGTACGACTCGAAATCCAACACGGTGCGCCTGCAGCGGTCCAAGGAAGAAAGCAAGGACTATCGTTATTTCCCGGAGCCCGACTTACCGCCCCTGGTGCTCGCCCCCGAGTGGATTACCGAGCAGCAGGGCGTCCTGCCGGAGCTGCCCGCCACCAAACGGGAGCGCTTCGTGTCGCAGTACGGCCTGAGCCAGCAGGACGCCGGAGTGCTCACCGCCGAGCGGTCGGTGGCCGATTACTACGAGTCGGTGGTCCACGCCGGGGCTGAGCCGAAGGCCGCCGCGAACTGGGTGATGGGGGAAGTCCTCGGTGACGCCAAGGATCACCAGGAACAGTTGCGGGTGCCCGCGTCCTCCCTGGCCGGGATCATTGCCCTCGTGAAGGGTGGCACGGTCTCCCATCAAGGGGGCAAGAAGGTGTTCGCCGAGGTCGCGGCGCATGGCGGCGATCCGCGAACCGCGGCCGAAGCGATGGGCGTGATTCAGGTGGCCGATACGGGCGTGCTGGCGCAGTGGGTGGAGGAAGTGGTCACGGCGCACCCCGCCGAGGCAGCCCGCTTCAAGGGCGGCGAGACGAAGCTCATGGCGTTCTTCGTGGGTCAGGTCATGAAGACGTCCAAGGGCAAGGCCGATCCGAAAGCGGCGCCGAAACTCCTCGAAGAGAGGCTGTCGAAATGAGGACGCACACATTGACGGCTCTGATGGTTCTCGCGGCCTGCGGCGGGTCGCCGAAGGTCTTCGTCGCCAACCACGCCACCAGTGATCGGCCGACCTTCGAGATCGAGGAAGGCCGGGCCCGGCACATCGACGTCGTGGGGTGCGCGGACACCACGAAGATCCTGTGGCAGGCCGACGCGCCGGAGGGGGACTACCTGCCGGCCACGGTCGTGGATTCGACGAAGGCACTCGCGGAAGGGTGCTATTTCGTGCGGATTGTTCCCAAACACCGCCGGCATTTCGAAGTGATGCCGGACCGCCTGCTGCTGCAGGACCTCTAAGCCGGGTGCCAGGGCCGCTGCGCCCTGGACTCCTGCCAATAGCCGAGGGAGACCTCGGGCAGTCCGAAGTGCTCTTCTGCGGTTTCCGTGACCTGCAGGGGATCCTCCCGCCCTCCCGCGGCCAGCGCCTCCCGCCGCATCTGCTTCGCCATCCCGAGCGCCTTCTCTCCCGACGGATCGAGACGGCGCGTCGCGGGATCCCTGTCTCCCAGCGACTCCATGACGTACTGGAAAGCCACGGCCATGTGCCGCTCGACGTCCGGGGTCGGCAGGTCCCACCGGCTCGCCTCGGCG
>DATBBZ010000346.1:0-19720 GCA_036270745.1 Gemmatimonadales bacterium
AGAAGCTGCTGGTGGCGCCCATTGATCTGCGCGAGCGTATCATCGGCCTGATCGAGCGGGAGGAGCAGCACGCCAAGGCGGGGCGGCCGGCGCGCATCATCGTGAAGATGAACGCCCTGGTGGAGTCGTCGGTCATCGACGCGCTCTACCGCGCGTCTTCGGCCGGCGTCACCATCGACCTGGTCATCCGCGGCATCTGCTGTCTCAAGCCCGGGCTGCCCGGCGTTTCAGAACGCATCCACGTCACCAGCATCGTGGACAAGTTCCTGGAGCACAGCCGCATCTTTTACTTCGAGAATGGCGGCGTCCCCGACGTGTGGCTGGCCAGCGCGGACTGGATGCCTCGCAACTTCTGGCGTCGCATCGAGACGGTGTTCCCGGTGCAGGACGAAAACCTCAAACTGCGCATCGTCAACGACATCCTGCGCCTGGTGCTGGCGGACAACGTCAAAGCGCGTGAGCTGCAAGCAGATGGGACGTACCGGCGCCGGTCCCCTGCGCCGGGGGAGACTCAGGTTCGCTCCCAGATTGCGCTGCAGCTCCTGGCCCGCGAAGCCTCCCGTGAGAAGAAGACCGACACGAGGCCCAAGCTGGTCCCGGTGGTGCGTCGACGTCCCGACACTGACCCTGCGCCGGGATCGGGACGGGCCCGCACCCGACAGTAACAATCTCCCTCGCCTGCTAGCCGACCTCCCCTTCGCGAGGCAGATTCCCGGCATGCGCAACGACACCACCGAAGACCGACGGCACTGGCTGGTCGACCGCCGCCGCCGGAAGACGCGCCGCGCCAATGCCAAGCCGCGCAGCGGAGAACGTCGCAAAGAGTCTCGCGACGTGATCATCGACCGGCGGAAGGGTCGGGCTTCGGAACGTCGTGCCGGCGCCGAGCGCCGAGCCAGTAGTAGTGAGCGTCGGAGCGGCGCCGAGCGCCGCGATCGGCCCTAGACCAGAACCCCCCTTGTGACTGCGTTTCCCCGCGACCTCCCGGGTATGCCCACCTGGGACGGCGTGAGCGAGTTGGCCCGTGCCTATCTGGACGACGCCCGCCGCGCCACGCCCGGACTGGGACAGCGTCCTGACCCCGACTCCTTGCACGACTTTCGCGTCGCGCTCCGGCGGCTCCGCGGGTTGCTGCGCGCCTACCGTGCGCCGTTGGGTCCCCGGATCTCCAAGCGTCTCCGCCGCCGTCTGTCCGCCGTCGCCGACTCGACCGGTGCTGGCCGGGACGCGGATGTCATGCTGCTCTGGATCACCGGACAGATGAAGGGACTCTCCCGCTCCGAGCGGGTCGGTGCCCGGTGGCTCGCCGACCGGATCCGCACCCGGCGCGACAGCGACCCCAATGCCCGCCGGATCCCAAACCGCTTTGATCGACTGGACCGCCGTCTGCGGAAGCGGTTGGCCGCCGAGGCCCACACGCCGGGCCTGCCCAGCGGACCGTCGTTCGCCGGCACGACCGCGCGGCTCGTGACGGACGCCGCCGTGGCGCTCACTGAAGCCTTGCGCCGGATCCGCAAGCCGGAAGACACCGAAGCCGCGCACGACGCGCGACTGACCGGCAAGCGCCTGCGCTACTTGCTCGAGCCGGTCGCTGACGCCGCGGCCGGCGCGCCGGCCCTCATCGACCGGCTCCGCACCCTCCAGGAGCTCCTGGGGGAGTTCAATGAGTGTCAGGTCATGCTGGATGAAATCGCCGAAGGGGTGGAGGCGCTGGGCGCCGCACGAGCTCGAGAGGCTCACGACCTGCAGGTCGACGGGAAGGCCCGTCCGCGGCTGAAGCGGGGGCGCGAGGATGCCGGGCTGTTGGCGCTCGCCCGTCGCGCGCGGGCTCGCCGCGACGATCTCTACTTTGTCCTCGAGTCGCAGTGGCTGGGAGAACACGCCGCCGAGGTGATTCCGCTGGTTCGGGAAGGTGTGGCGACGTTGACCACCCGTCGCAGCGCCCCCTACCCGTTCGCGCCGCGGGTCCGCCGGTACCGCACCCGGCATCCCGTCCCTCCGCAGGGAGCTTAGGCGGGGGGCACCGGGGCGGGAACCGTGCGGCCCCGGGCGCCGTCCAGCAGTCCCCCCGGCAGAGTCTCGCGCAGCAACAGCACGGCCCCCGCGAGCGCTCCCACCACCAGCGAGTACGCCCGCCAGGCCACCAGCAGGACCGCCAGCGTCCCCGGCGGCACCCGCCCGTCGAACCCCACTACGAATCCCAGGTCCACCGCCCCGGCGCCGGCCGGAATGGGAGCCAACAGCAGCCCCGTCGTCAGGGCAAACGCCGCCACCGCGAGATCCGGAAACTCGAGCCCCGGCACCCGGGCCAGGAGCACCGGAAGGATGGCAGCCCGCGATAGCAGGGAGACTCCGGAGAGCAGCACCACCCCGGCCATGACCGCCGGCGGGTGCGATCGCATCTGCCTCCAGCTCTCTCGCAAGCAGGCCATGAACCGAAAGGCGGTCCGCGGCCATACGCGGCGAAACACCAACAGCGAGCCGGCCAGTCCTGAGAGGGTGAGCCCCAGGACGCCCCACGCCGTCGGTGAGCGTGTCAGGTGCGAGATGGCACTCAGGAGACCAGACGCCCGGGAAGCAAGGGTCAGAGTGATGGTTAGCCCGGCGGTGATGAGGATCAGGGTGTCGGCCACCAGCTCGGATCCGAACGCCGCAATGGTCGCCGCCGGAGTGGACCCGGCCCGCGTGAATCCGAAATAGCGCAGGGGCTCGCCGCCGACGCGCGCCGGGGTCACGGCCGCCATCGCGTCCCCGCACGTGTTGATCACGAGGGCCTGACGTATCGACACCGGCAGCAGCAGACGACTCCGCAGTGCGCGCGCGAGTACATCGCCGACGCAAAGCATGAGCGCCGCGGCGTGCTGGTCGAGTCCGATCGGCGGAAGGTCCATCACGCCGCGGCCTCGCGGGCCGGTTGTACGTAGATCCGGGGCCGCCCCAGTCTGCCCACCACCGTCCCCGCGCCCTCCGGAAGCAGGTTCGGCACCACCAGCGCCTGCATCCCGACGGCGAGGGCCAATCCCGCCAGCGAGTCCACCGCGAAATGGTTCTGGGTGTAGATCGTCGCGCCGAGGACGCCGAGCGTGATCACGAGGCCGAGGATCCCCAGTCGCCGGTGGCCCATCCGCCAGAGTATCCAGGTGAGCGTAACGGCACCGGCGACGTGCGAGCTGGGGAACGCGGTGCCCAGTGAGTCTCCCGAGTCCTGGATCAGGTGATTCAGGCGAAAGATTGGTCCTCCGCTCACCGTGTCGGGAAACGTGACGTGCAGAAATCCCGGGCCGGTAGTGGGCCACAGTGCGTAAAACAAAAAACAGGCCAGGTACGCGGCCGAGATCCGCAGCACCCATTCGCGGCGCATCGCGCCTCGCGATGTGAAGACCAGGAGAACCGGGACAAGACACAGCAGCGGGTAGTACGAGAAATAGAATAGATGCATCAGCTCGCTGAACCCGCGCCCCGGCAGGGCCTGGAGCCAGGCCACATTCACGTGAAGTCCGAACACCGCGTGGTCGAGCCAGGCCAGGGCGCGATCGTACGGCAGGTTACTGATGAACCGGCCGTGGACGTCGAGCTCCCGCCAGAACACGCAGATCCAGGCGAGCGGATAGAAGTCGTAAACTCTGCGCAACCATGGCTGACCGGGCGCCGGAGCCCGGGCGAGCAGCAAAGGAAGGCCGAGGGCGATGCCGTGCACCACCACCAGCCAGCGCGCCGTCTCGTATTGGGGAACGAGAGGCGCCCAGCGCCCGATCAGCACCAGGTTGTACGTGGCCACCATCCAGTCCACCACTCGCGGATGACCGGACCGCGGGACGATCCGAGCGGTCCCGCCAGCGGCGATCGTCATTTGGTGGGGGTGAATGGGTAGGTATGCTGGACGAAGTACGCGACCGGGAAGTCCTCGGGGTACTCCCGGTCCGTCAGCCCGAACGCCCCCGCCTTCCGCTGCGCCGGATCCGGGAAATAGCCGGTGCCTAGAAGCCAGTCCCAGAACGCGAACTTGGTCGCGAAATTCTTGCCCTGCGCCTCCGGTGCGACGGCGTGGTGCCAGCGGTGCATTTCGGGCCCGTTGATCACGTACTGCAGGCGCCCCAGCCGCACATCGAGGTTGGAGTGAATGAACATGCCCCAGATCGCCCCGATCGCCCCCTTGATCACCGCCACACTCGGCGCCGCACCCAGGAGTACGATCGGCGCAAACTCGATGGTCTGGTTGATCAGGATCTCGAGCGAGTGCGACCGCACGCCCGACAGCCAGTCCACATCCTTGACGGAGTGGTGCGCTTCGTGGAGCCGCCACAGCCAGGGGGTCCGGTGCTGCAGGCGGTGGAACAGATAGATGTAGAGGTCGTGCGTGACCACGAAGAAGGTCACTTGCAGAACGACCGGCCAGCCCGACACGAGATGCAGGCGGGACATGCCCGTCCGGCTGTCGAGAAAGAGAATCAGTCTCCCGATCACCACGCCCAGCACGTAGCTCTGCACGAACCCGTAGAGCAGCAGGTCGTTCCAGAACCCGGCCCGCAACAGGTGCTGGCCGGGGCTGTAGGGGAAACGGCGCTCGAGGATCGAGAACGCGATCCCGGCGCCCACCACCGCGGCCAGGGTCCAGATCTCGACCGGGTGCATTACCCGACCAGCGCCTGGCCCGCGGCAACGGCCGTCCGAGCCGGTGGCGTGCCCCGGAGCCGGCGGAGCGCGCCCAGTTCGCTCTCGTACACCCGCTTCACGCCGTCCCCGATCGATTCCTCGATGGCTCGGACGTCGCGCACCAGGCGCATGAAGCCGCCGATCTCGACGGACGCGGCCTGATCCGATCCCCAGAGCGACCGGTCGAGCGTGATGTGGCGCTCGATGAAGCAGGCGCCCAGCGCCACCGCCGCATATGTCGTCGCCAGACCCGTTTCATGGCCGGAATAGCCGATCGGCACGCCAGGATACCGCGCGGCCAGGGTGTCGATCATTCGCAGGTTCAGCTCGCGCGGCGGGCAGGGATACGTCGACGTCGCGTGCGCGAGGAGGAGACGGTCCCGGCCCAGGACGTCGACGCCCGCATCGATCTCGTCCATCGTCGACATGCCGGTCGAAAGCATCATCGGCTTCCCCGTGCTCTTGAGCCGCCGGAGCAGGTCGACGTTGGTCAGCGTCGCCGACGCGATCTTGAAGAACGGTGGATCGAAGGCAGCGATGAAGTCGACGGCCTGCTCGTCCCAGCAGGATGCCGTCCACGCGATTCCGCGGTCCCGGCAATAGCGGTCCAGTTCGGAGTACTGAGCGAAGTTGAACTCGACCTTTTTCCGGTATTCGAGGTAGGAGATCCGCCCCCAGGGTGTGTCGCGCTGCAGGTCGCGCTGCTCGGGTGGGACGCAGTGCTCCGGAGTCCGCTTCTGGAACTTCACCGCGTCGCAGCCTGCGGCCACGGCGCCGTCGATCAGTTTCTTGGCGAGGTCCAGGGACCCGTTGTGATTGATGCCGATCTCGGCCAGCACGTACACGGGCTCACCGTCCCCGATGGCGCGGTGCCCGACGGTCACCCACCGTCGCGAGGGCTCCGGGACGAGGCGGATGGTCGGCCCCTCGGTTTCGGTCGGGGTGACGGCGCCGGCGCTCCGGGCTGCGAGAATCGCCTCGGCCACGTCGCGGAAGGCTCCCCGGCCACCCCCGCGCCGGGCGACGAAGTGCACCGACTGCCGCACCGAGAACTCCGCGTTGGCAGGCGCGGCCGAAAAACCGACGGTCTGGAGGACTTCCAGGTCGTTCACGTCGTCGCCGATGAAGCCGATCTCCTCGAGGGAGAGCCCGCGCGCCGCCGCGATCCCTGCGACCACGGTGCGCTTGTCCACGGCCCCCTGATGGAGCTCGGTGATGCCGAGCTTCTTGGCGCGCTGGGCCACGATGGGCGAGTGCTCGCGGGTCACGATTCCGGTTTCGATGCCGGCGTCCCGCAGACGCGCGACGCCCATGCCGTCCCGCCGCGAGAACCGCAGCAGGCCCTCGCCGTCGGGAGAGCAGTACACGGAGCCATCGGTGAGCACGCCGTCGCAATCGGTGAGCAGGAGCCGGACACCGGCGGCGCGTCCGGTCAGCGCATTGTCGAGTGGCAGAGCGGTCATCGTGTGAGTCCTCAGCACGCGGTGAACCCGCCGTCCACGACCAGCGTGGCGCCGGTCATGTAGCGGGAGGCCTGACTCGCCAGAAAGACGATCGCGCCCCGGTAGTCGTCCGGAGCGGCCATGCGGCCCAGCGGCGTGCGCCGGGCGTATTGCGAGATGAAGTGCGCGGGCTGGCCATTCTCGACTCCACCCGGCACGAGCGCGTTGACCCGCACGCCCTGCCGGCCCCAACGGGCGGCGAGGTGTCGGGTCAGCGCAATCACGGCACCCTTGGAGGCGGGATACGCGGGCGCTTTGGTGAATCCGGGTTGTCCGTCGGGGCCTTCGTACAGCGTGGGGTCGGGACCGACGAGGCCGTAGGTCGAGGCGACGTTGATGATGCTTCCCCTTCCCTGCGCGGCCATGTCGGGGCCGAACACCTCGCACGGGAGGTAGACGCCGGTGACGTTCACATCCATCATCCGCCGCCAGCCATCGAGTTCGAGCGTGTCACCGTTCCGGGCGGCGGCGTCCTCCACCCGATCGTTCAGCGCCGCGTTGTTGACGAGGATGTCCACCTTCGAGAATCGGGCCTTGATGTCGGCCCGGAGTTTCTCGAGCGCCTTCGGGTCAGTCACACTCGCTGTCACGGCGTGCACCGGACCCACCCCGGGCACGGCCCGCACCGCCTCGGCGACTTTCGCCATCCCTGATTCGTTCAGATCGACCAACACCACCGTCGCCCCGGCCTCGGCGAGCGCCAGTGCGTGCTCCCGGCCCAGGAGCCCCGAGGCTCCCGTCACGACCGCGACGTCCCCCTTAAGCGAGAACCGGGACGCCTGCCGGGGCTTGGTGTTGAAGCCGGTCGCCCGCCGGAAGGACGTCTCGATCGGCGTGCCCTGGATCCGGGCCCGCACGTCCCCCGCCCCGAGCGCTTCCTTCAACAGCGGGAGCACCTCGGCATACGCGCCGAGGATGTGGTCGACGTCGTCGTCGTCATGCGCGGCGCTCACCACGTGGCTGCCCGACCACAGCACGCCCCGCCGCAGCAGCTCCTGGTGCACCAGGCTCTTGGAGAGGAGCGGATCGGCGCCGGGAAACGTGAGGAGAGACCGGCACCCGGCACCCTGGCACTTCACGCGGTCGGCCAGGCCGATGGACTCGGCGAGGGCGTTCACGCCGTCCCGGATCCGCCCGCCCACCTGCGCCAGGTGGCTTGGCACGTCCTCCGTCACCAGCGTGTCGATGGTCACCTGGGCAGCCGCGAGCGACAGGGCTTCCCCGCCGAAGGTGGTGAAGAAGAACACTTCCTTGTCGAAGAGCCTCATCACATCGGCCCGGCCCGCGAGGACGGAGAGGGGCATCCCGTTGGCGACGGCTTTCGAGAACGTGGCGAGATCGGGCCGCACACCGAAGTGCTGCTGGGCGCCTCCGACCGCGAGCCGAAAGCCGGTCCACATCTCGTCGAAGACGAGCAACGCGCCATGCAGCGTGCAGCGCTCGCGGAGGAGCTCGAGGAACCCCTGGTGCGGCTCTTCGAACACCATCGGCTCGAGAATCACGGCCGCGACGTCGTCATCCATCGCCGCCAGGAAGGACTCGGGGTTGTTGTAGTCGAAGGTGTACGTGTCTTCCCGCACGGCATCCGTGATCCCGGAGGCCCGGTCCGTGGTCCCCACGAACCAGTCGTGCCACCCGTGATAGCCGCAGCAGAGGACTTTGCTCCGGCCCGTGAAGGCCCGCGCCAGACGAATCGCGGCACTGGTCACGTCCGCGCCCGTCTTCGAGAACCGCACCGCCTCGGCACAGGGCACCACGGCCCGGATCTGCTCCGCCACCTGCACTTCAAGGGGATGCATGAGCGAGAACGTGATGCCGTCATCGAGCTGCCGGCGGATCGCGGCGTCGACCGCCGGGTGCCCGTACCCCAGGACCAATGGTCCGACGCCCATCGTCATGTCGAGATAGCGGGTGCCGTCCACATCCCACACGTGACTGCCCCGGCCCCGGCGCAGGTACTTCGGTGACACTCCCAGGACGTGCTGCCCCGGTCCCTTCGCCAGGGTCTGGGTTCCCGCGGGGATCAATCCGCGGGCGCGCGTCCACCAGGCGTCGGATTCGCGGGTCTGCGGGAGCGGCGCGGATTCAATGAGGGCGTCAAGCATAGGCGGAGACCGGGACCCGTTTGTGGAGGGCGGAGGCGACGCGGGCGGCGATCGCCCCCGGCGTGAAGGCCGCATCGGCCAGGACATCTGGGAGCAGGGCGGGCGTGAACCAGCGGTCGCGGCAATTGATCGAAAGCACGCGAGCCCGCACGGACTCGCGCACCAGCACCTCGGCCACCGCGGAGTAGAGGCCACCCGTCTCGAAATGGTCTTCGACGGTCACGAGCAGCCGGACGTGGCGTGCGGCGTCGAGAATCGCCGTTTCATCGAGGGGCTTCACGGTCCGGACGTTGATGACGCGCACCGCGCAGCCATCCTGACGGAGACGGCCGGCGGCTTCCCACGCCTCCCGGAAGAGCGCGCCGCTCACCACCAGGGCCACGTCATCCCGCTCCCCCGCCTCGAGCACTTCCGCTTGCCCGATTTGGAGCGGACGGTGCGGGGTGACGACCGGCCGGTCGCAGTAGCGGATGTACCAGGGGTGCGGATCAGCCAGCACTGCGGGAAGGCCGGTCACCAGGTCCCCGAGGTCCGTGGGACAGAAAACCCGCATCGAGGGAATGCCGCGCATGAGCGCGACGTCCTCGAGGGCCTGGTGGGTCGGACCATTGGCTTCGGAGAGCACGCCTGGCACCGCGCCGACGAGTTTCACTGGAAGGCCGGGAATGCCGACGTCCGTGCGGATGAACTCGAATGCCCGCATGGTGAGGAAGGTGGCCAGGGCGTGGACCACGGGAATCCGGCCCCGCAGCGCGAGTCCGGCCGCCATGCCGACCATGGTTTGCTCGGTGATCCCCGTGTCGAGAAAGCGCGAGCCCAGTTTCCGAGGCAGGCCGCGAATGGCCGCGCGATTCTCGGCGGTGAGGACGATCAGGCGCGGGTCGTTCTCGACCGCGTCCAGGAGCGTGCTTTCGTACGTCTCGGTCGTCCCGGTCACCGGACCACCAGCGGTTCGCTCTCAAGCTCGGCGGGCGCCACGCCGTCGAGCTCCCCGAGCAAGGCGTCCACTTCAGCGGCCGCCAGCCGGACGAACCACCGGTCGGCGCGGGCCTCGATGCTCGGCAGGCCACACCCCCGGATAGTCCGGGCGATGATGACGCTGGGCGCGAGACCGCCAAAGGGCAGGTCCTCGAAGGCGGCGTGAATCTCCTCGAAGTCATGTCCGTCCACCGTTCGGACCGGACAACCGAAGGCCGCGAACTTGTCGGCCAGAGGCTCGAGGGGAATGAGATCTTCCGTACGCTCGTTGGCCTGGAAACCGTTCCGGTCCACCAGGAGCGTCAGGTTCCAGAGCCCGTGCGCCTTCGCCACCAGCAGGGCTTCCCAGATCGAGCCTTCATTCAGCTCCCCGTCGCCGAGGAGCACGACCACGCGATTCTCTCCGTGCGTGATCCGGATGTCGTAGGCGATACCCATCCCGACGGAGAGCAGGTGGCCGAGGGATCCTGAGTGGAACTCGACGCCGGGGATGTGGCGGTTCGGGTGCCAGTACAGGTGATCGGCGAGCGATAGGTGATTGGCCAGGCGGGCCCGCGGGATGAAGCCCAGCTCCGCGAGGGTGCCGTAGAGCGCCGGGACGTCATGGCCCTTGGAGAGGAGCAGGTAGTCACGCGCCGGATCATCGAGGCGGCGCGGGTCCACGCGCAGAAAGTGCCGGTAGAGATAGACCAGGAGGTCGGCGCAGGAGAGCGACGCACCCAGAAAGCACCCCCCGCCTCCGGCCATCCGGATGGCATGCCGCCGGACCTCGCGGGCCAGGCCATCGAGCTCCCGGACGTCCAGTAGGCTCATCGGGCCACCGCCATCTCCGGTTCGCGTCCGCGGAGCGCGGGAAGCTCGTCCAGGTGGTTCTGGTACCACGCGACCCCGCGGTGGCGCTCGTTGAGCGCGACGACCTCGGGATGAAGGTCGAGGTAGCGGCGGACATCGCGAACGGTGTACCGCGGGCGGATCCCGGACAGCGCCTCGTCCACGCGCCGGATGACCTCGTAATCCTCTATGTAGTCGAGCACCACCCGGTGACTCAGTGCGCAGTGCTCACCGGTCTCCCAGACGACATTCTCGACCCGGAACCGGTCGGGCTGATTCCAGATGAAGGGCGTCGTGTGCTCACGCTCGTACGGCTTCCGGGCCTCTTCCCACGCGGCCGCCAGTGCGTCGACGCCCATCACTTCCACGTCGAAGCCGTCCGGATAGGTCGCGGGATGTAGGTTGGACACGTAGTCGAGCGCATGAGCGTGGGCCAGGTAGTAGGCCAGCACCCGGTCGATCACCGCGGGGTCGATGAGGGGACAGTCGGACGGGATCTTCACGACGTGCCTCGCGCCTGCCATCCGGCCGACCGCGTAGTGACGGTCGAGCAAGTCGGTGGGGTGCCCCTGGTAGCAGGTCACTCCCGCGCGGCCGGCGATCGCGACGATCTCTTCATCCGCGGGGTCGGTGGTGGTTGCGACCACGACGGTCCCCGCCAGACGGCTGGCCTTCACCCGCTCGAGCATCCGGCCCAGAATCGTCGTGTCATGGAGGGGCAGGAGCACCTTCCCGGGGAGCCGCGACGACCCGGTGCGGGCCTGGATGACGGTGACCACGTCGCCGTTCACGACGCCGCCCTCAGCTCACGGGCGCCGGCCGACTCCTCGAGCACCTGCCGGCACACCTCGGCGATGTTCCGGGCCGAGGCCCCGCCATTCTGCATGGGCAGAAGCTTGGACAATTCTTGAAGATCGAAGTAGCTGTGGCATTCCTTCCCCAGCGCCAATCCGACGTACGTCACGGACGACCACTGGGTGATGAGGACGTCGCAGTTCGCGATCATGTGGTGGACGTTGCCGTCCACGTAGATCGTGGCGCCGGGGAGCACCTTCCGGATTTCACGGATGGACCGGCGCGCGTTCTCGTTGGGGTGGAGTTTGACGATCACTTCCCGCCCATCCGCGACGTCCTTCACGTGATTGAAGAAGGTCCGCCGGTCGTCCCGCTTGAAGGTCTCCCGCGTGTCGGAGGTAGCCACTAGCACGTAGCCCGAGTGCGGGAATTCGTTGTCCCGGTAGGCGCGGCAGTTGTCGAAGTTGGGGATCCCCGTCACCACCAGACGGTCCCGGGGGACGCCCTTGGAGATGAAGAGGTCGCGGTAGCCCTCGGAGGCCACGCAGAATTTCGAGTACGCGAGCGACAGCCCCGTCGCGGCGGTGCTGGCGACCCAGCGCGGCAGGCCCAGCGTCTTCACCAGCTGATAGCCGAGGTTCTCGGGGTCGGTCATGCCCTCCTGGACGAGGACCACCGGACGGCCCCGGATGTTGCGCTGCACGATCAGGTCGGTGCAGGTCACGATGAGATCGTACGGGCCCTGGTCCCCGCGCTCGTCGAGGGGGAGGCGATGACGGGCCAGGTACTCGTCGGTGTGGCGGCGCATCTGGCCGCCCAGGATGGTGAAGTCGAGCCAGCCGTGACGGGTCAGCCAGTGGAGAAAGCCGTCACAGTAGAAGGGGGTGAAGGAGGGCTCGACCCCTTCGAGATTTGCGGCGATTTCGTGCATCATCGTGGTCTGGTTCAGCGACCCACAGATGAAGAGCACGCGCGGCGCGGAGGGTCTCATCTGCACGGCCGAACCTACGTTGGGAAACGCCTCGGCCCGTCTACGGCCGTGTAACTGAACCGCAACGGCTTGCCCGTCAGGGGGCCTGTTTCGGTCCGCGACGGTCCGTTACATGACCGTTACGTGTTCCGACAGACTCCGTGATTTCGCAGGGCGTTTGTTTCCCGCGACAGGATGAACCACCGCAGTGCGGGTCACCAATTCACTTCCCGGGAGGGAATCTTGAACGCCTCACTCAGCCGCTTCATGGTCATCACCGGACTCGGCCTCGCGTTCGCCGCTCCGGCCATCGCGCAGAATCCGCCTGCTCCGGCGCCTTCACCGGTCACGGTGGGCGGCGTGGTCTACGCTCAATACGGGTACCAGATGAAGGCGCTCAACGGCGCTACGGACACGTTCCACACGAACGCGTTCGACGTCACGCGAGCCTACGTCAACGTGATCGGCCGGTTCTCGGGTGGGATCTTCACCCGCGTGACCGCGGACATCGCGCACGTTACGGCCGGCCAGCAGACCTACCGCCTGAAGTACGCATACGCCGGCTACACCCCCGAAGGCAGTTCCCTGACCTACAAGCTCGGGTTGATGCAGACCCCCTACCTCGACTGGGAAGAGGCGCTCTGGGATTACCGGATGCAGGGCGTGACCGTGCTCGACGGCCCCTATCTCTCTTCATCGAACTTCGGCGCCGACGTCGACGGCAACATCAATAAGGAGCAGGTCGACTTCCAGGCCGGCATCTTCGACAACGGCAGCTACTCCGCCGGTCTCGGAGACGAGCGCAAGGACTTCCAGGCTCGCGTATCGGTCCGCGCCATGGACACGGACGATCCCAGCCGGGTCGGCGGCCTCCGCATCACCGGATTCGCCCAGATCGGGAAGCCCCCCCTGGGCGGCACGCGCTCCCGCTTCGTCGGCGTCGTGTCGTACAAGTCGAAGATGCTCACCCTCGCGGGGCTCTACGCGATGACCACCGATTCGGTCACCGGCGCCGCGGCCGAGGTGAAGGGGCAGGTCCTCAGCGGCTTCGGCGTCTATCACTTCTCGGGCTCGCCGGTCGCCGTGCTCCTGCGCTTCGACCACATCAAGCCCAACAAGGCGGCAGCGTCGACGGTCCCGGGATTCACCAACGACCACATCATCGCGGGTGTCTCCTACCAGCTGAGCCCCAATGTGCGCCTCCTGGCGGACCTCAACCTGCTGTCTCTGGCCAACGAGAGCACGCTGACCGCGGCGCAGCAGAATGCGTTTGATGCGACCAAGCAAGCCGCTCTGATCCAAGCCCAGTTCACGTTCTAAGCGGGGAGACGACACCACATGAAGAAGCTGACCGTCGCGACGCTCGCCCTGGGAGCCCTCGTGGCTCCCCTGGCGGCGCAGACCAAGATCACGGGTGCGGGATCGACGTTCTCGAACATCCTGTATAACGACTGGATGCTGACGTACAACAAGGCGCACGCCGACGTGCAGTTCAACTATCAGTCGATCGGGTCAGGCGCCGGCATCCGTCAGTTCTCGGACAAGACCGTGGACTTCGGTGCCACGGACGCTCCCATGACCGACTCGGCCATGGCCGCCATCCAGGGCAACGTGCTCCACATCCCCACCGAGCTGGGGGGCGTGCCGCCGACGTACAACCTGCCGGCCGTCTCGGCTCAGCTGAAGTTTTCGGGCCCGGTGCTGGCCGACATCTTCCTCGGCACGATCACGAAGTGGAACGACGCCCGGATCGCGGCGGACAACCCCGGCGTGAAGCTGCCGGACCAGGACATCGTGGTGGTCCATCGCTCCGACGGCTCGGGCACGAGCTTCATCCTCACCGACTTCCTCTCCAAGGTCAGCCCGGATTGGGCGTCCAAGGTCGGCAAGGGCACGGCCGTGAACTGGCCGGTGGGACTCGGCGCCAAGGGTTCGGAAGGCGTTTCCGCGACGGTCAAGCAGACCCCCGGCGCGATCGGGTACGTCGAGCTGGGCTATGCGCTGGCCAATCATCTCCCCGTGGGCGCGGTGAAGAACAAGGCCGGCAAGTTCGTCGCGGCCTCGGTGCAAAGCGTCACGGCCGCCGCCGCCTCGGCACTCAAGAACATGTCCCCCACCACCGACTTCCGGGTCTCGATCACCGATCCGGACGGGGCGGATGCGTATCCCATTTCGAGCTTCACGTGGATGCTGGTGCACAAGGATTACGAGGATGCGGCGAAGGGCAAAGCGATCGTGGCGTACACCTGGTGGGCAGTGACCACCGGGCAGGATCGCTGTGGCGAGCTCGGGTACGCTCCTCTGCCTAAAGAGCTGCGGCCCTGGCTGGAAGCGCGGCTCAAGACCATCACGGCTGGCGGGTCCGCCGTGTGGAGCGGCCCGGCAGGCCGGTAAATCCCTCCAACCGACTGTCGGCGCTACCCCCGAAGGTTGGCTCACTTCGGGGGTTTCGCCGTCACGGGGGGGTGACGCAATCGTTACAGAGCCGTGATGGTAGGGGGAATCACCCCCGGTAGACTCTCCCGCGCGATGTCCACCACGTTTCCCCAGACGATTGCCTCAGCTCAGCCTGAGCCGATCGCCCCCGTCTCCACCCTCAGCGCCGCGCCCCGCCCTACCCGACGCTACTACGGGGACCGGGTCTATCGGCTGCTGCTCACCGGGCTCGCGTTGACGCTGCCTCTGCTCCTCGTCGCCATCGTCGGCGTTTTGGTCGCGAGCGCGTGGCCCTCGATCCACAAGTTCGGCTTTTCATTCGTCTGGACGTCGGTCTGGGACCCCGTGGGAGAGGTCTACGGCGCCGCGCCGATGATCTTCGGGACTCTGGTCTCGTCCCTCCTGGCGCTGGTCATCGCGGTGCCCCTGTCCCTGGGCGTCGCGATCTTCCTCACGGAGTTCGCGCCCCGATGGATCCGGCAACCGGTGGCCTTCCTGGTCGAGCTCCTGGCCGCCATCCCCAGCGTCGTGTACGGCGTGTGGGGGATTTACGTACTGATCCCGGTCCTCCGCACCTACGTCGCGCCCGCCATTCGCGGCGTCCTGGGCTGGACCCCGCTCTTCAACGGCGTCTTCTACGGCAATTCGATGTTGGCGGGGGGCATCATCCTGGCAATCATGATCGTCCCCTACATCGCCGCCATCTCCCGTGAGGTCCTGCTCGCCGTTCCCGCCACGCAGCGGGAGGCGGCGCTGGGCCTGGGCGCCACCCGTTGGGAAGCCGTCTGGGGGGCCGTGCTGCCCTACGGACGCGCCGGCATCATCGGCGCCGTGATGCTGGGGCTCGGGCGGGCACTGGGCGAGACCATGGCCGTGACCATGGTCATCGGCAACCGGCACGACATCGCGCTCTCGCTCTTTCAGCCTGGCTATACGATGGCCGCGGCCATCGCCAACGAGTTCAGCGAGGCGACCTCCTCGATGTACCTCTCGGCACTGTTCGAGGTCGGGCTGGTCCTGTTCGTGATCACCATCGGGGTGAATGCGTTCGCTCGGCTGCTGGTGTGGCGCGTGGCAAAGGGCGCCGCCGTCGGAAGCAAGGCCCTGTGAGCGCCCACGTCACCACACGCCGCGTCAAGAGCGGGTTCTTCACAGGCCTGGTGGTATTGCTCTGCTTTCTGGCGGTCCTGCCTCTGTTCTTGATCTTCGCCGACCTGGTGCGCAAGGGCGCGTCGTCGATCGATTTGGACTTCTTTCTGAAGATTCCGGTGGCGACCGGCCAGACCGGCGGCGGGGTCGCCAACGCCATCGTCGGGACGATCATCATCGTCGCGATCGCGTGCGCCGTGGGCATCCCCATCGGCATCGGCACCGGGCTCTACCTGGCCGAGTACGGCATTGGCCGGCTGGGGTGGATCGTCCGCTTTCTGGCGGATGTGCTGAACGGCACGCCGTCCATCGTGGTCGGCATCTTCGCCTGGACCTGGTTCGTCAGGCCGGTGCACCATTTCTCGGCACTCGCCGGCGGCGTTGCGCTGGCCCTGCTGATGGTGCCGATGTTGGCCCGCACCACAGAAGAAATGCTCCGCCTCGTCCCCCATTCCCTCCGGGAAGCCGCGCTGGCGCTGGGATACCCTCGTTGGCGGACCTCCCTGAACGTCATGGCGCGCGTGGCCTTGTCGGGCATCGTCACCGGTGCGCTCGTAGGCGTGGCGCGCGTCGCCGGAGAAACCGCGCCCTTGCTCTTCACGGCGCTGGGCAACATCAATTTCAATACCAACGTCAAAGAGCCGATGCAGACGCTGTCGCTCCAGATCTTCACCTACGCCACGGGCCCCTTCGAGGATTGGCACCGGCTGGCGTGGGCGTCGGCCCTCGTCCTGATGACCCTCGTGCTCGCCCTTGCGATGGCGGCCCGGTGGGCCACTCGCAAGCGGTATGGCACCTGAGACCCTAGTGCAACTCGAGACCCGACGCCTCTCCGCGCTCTTTCACCGCAACGTGATCGTCCGGGAGGTCAGTCTCCCGTTCCCGCGCCACACGGTTACGGCGATCATCGGCCCGTCCGGGTGCGGCAAGAGTACGTTCCTGCGCTGTCTCAATCGCATGCACGAACTGTCGGACGGCGGCTGGGCCACGGGCCAGGTGGTCCTGGACGGCCACGATATTTACGGCGGCGGTGTGGAAGCGGTGGATGTCCGCCGGCAGGTGGGGATGGTGTTCCAGCGTCCCACGCCCTTCCCCACCATGTCCATCTACGACAACGTCGCGGCGGGCCTTCGCGTCAATGGCCACATTCCGAAGAAACAGATGGACGAGGTCGTGGAGCGCGCGCTCACCCAGGCTGCCCTCTGGGACGAAGTGAAAGACCGGCTCAAGGGCAGCGCGGTGGCGCTGTCGGGGGGCCAGCAGCAGCGACTCTGCGTCGCCCGGGCGGTGGCGCCGGCGCCGGAAGTCCTCCTGCTGGACGAGCCGACAGCGTCTCTGGACCCCGCCGGCACTCAGCGCATCGAGGAGCTCTGCACCGAGCTCAAGAAGCGGTACACGATCGTCATCGTGACACACAACATGCAGCAGGCAGCCCGGGTCTCGGATTTCACGGCGTTCTTCTATATGGGACGTCTGGTGGAAGTCGGCGCCACACAGCAGCTCTTCACCAAGCCGAACGATCCCCAGACCGAAGCCTACATCACGGGACGGTTCGGATGACCGCCCCCACGAGCATCCCGGTACCGACCGTGCGCCAGCACACGCCCTCCGCGGGGAGCGGCGCGCCGCCGGTGCTGGATGTCCGCCAGTACGCGTTCTGGTATGGTCCGAAACAGGTACTCTTCGACTTGGGCCTATCCATTCCTCGTCAGGCGGTGACCGCGCTGATCGGGCCCTCGGGATGCGGCAAGAGCACCTTCCTGCGGTCGATCAACCGCATGAACGAGATCCAGACGGGTACGCGCCACACCGGCGACATCCTGCTGGAGGGCGTCTCGGTGTTCTCCCCGGGGATGGATACGGTCGATCTGCGGCGGCAGGTGGGCATGGTCTTCCAGCGGCCCAACCCCTTCCCCAAGTCGATCTTCGACAACGTGGCCTACGGCCCCCGGCTGAACCGGCTCTGCCGGGAAGGGGAGATGGACGCCCGGGTGGAGGATGCGCTCCGGCGGGCAGCGCTGTGGGATGAGGTGAAAGACCGGCTGTATGAGTCAGGGACCGGGCTGTCGGGGGGCCAGCAGCAACGGCTCTGTATCGCCCGCGCGCTGGCCAATAGCCCCGAGATTCTCCTCCTGGACGAACCCTGCTCGGCGCTCGACCCCATAGCCACCGAGCGGATCGAGGAGCTCCTGGTGGAGCTCAAGAATGAGGTCACGATCGTGATCGTTACCCACAACATGCAGCAGGCGTCGCGGGTGGCCGATCACACTGGATTCTTTTACCTCGGCCACCTGGTCGAATTCGGCGAGACGTCGCAGGTTTTCACCATGCCGAAGGACGAGCGGACTGAGGCTTACATCACCGGGAGATTCGGATGAGCCAGCAACCCAACGCCGCCGAGTCAGCACGGCCCGGCGCCGGCCACCGCCACTTTCACGACGAGCTGGCGGCCTTGAAGGCCGACCTCCTCACCATGTCCGCCGAAGCCCAAGACGCCCTGCGGGAAGGGGTGGATTCCGTCCTGCATCGAGATGCCGCCGTCGCGGCCCGGGTGATCGCGGGGGACGCACGGGTGGACGCCCTCGAGCTGTCGATCGAAGAACAGGTCGTCAGACTCCTGGCGACGCAGCAACCGATGGCGAAGGACCTGCGATTGCTCATGACGGTCATGAAGATCGCGAACGATCTGGAGCGGGTAGGGGACCACGCCGTCAACATCGCGCAGTCGGCGGAACGGCTCCTGGCCTCCCGGTCCTTCGCACCGGAGCCCGAGATCATCGAGATGGCGCGGCAGGCGCGCACCATGCTCGCGGACGCGCTGGAAGCCTTCGTGCGCGGTGACGCCCAGGCGGGCCGGGCCATTTGCCGGCGCGACGACGGCGTGGACGCCCTGCACCGGTCGGTGTTCCGGATTCTCCTCACGCATATGATGGAAGACCCGCATATCATCGGCGCGGGGATGGATCTTTTCCTGGTCAGCCGGAATCTCGAGCGGGTGGCGGATCTGGCGACGAATATTGCCGAAGACGTGGTGTTCTTGGTGGAAGGGAAGACGATCAAGCATCATGCGGAAGAGTGAAGGTGCTAAGACGCTAAGACGCTAAGTGGCTAAGTATGCTTGGCGACTTAGCGACTTGGCGACTTAGCGAACACCTTCACCAGTAGGATTCCCCACACAAACCCCCCCATATGCGCGAACACCGCCACTCCCCCGGTGTCGCTATGCCCGCCGAGAGCAGGTAGACCACTCAGGAACTGGACCAGGAACCACCAGACCAGCATCAGGTACGCGGGTACGGCGATGGTGGTGAAGAAGAATCCCAGAAACACCAGCGTGTGGACCTTGACCCTCGGAAACAGGACGAGATAGGCGCCCATGACGCCGGAGATGGCGCCCGAGGCGCCGATCATCGGGACGGCAGAATGGGTATTGGAGAACGTCTGCGCGGCCGCCGCGGCCACCCCGGAGAGCAGGTAGAAGACCAGATAGCGGCCATGGCCCATGGCGTCTTCGATGTTGTTCCCGAAGATCCAGAGGAACCACATGTTGCCCAGGATGTGGAACCAGGATCCGTGCAGGAACATCGACGTGAAGACGGACAAATAGTTCGGGTGACCGGTGGTGAGGCACTCGAACCCCTGGCCGAGCGGGGTCCTTACTCCGGGCGGCAGGCTGCGCAGGATTTCCCCGGGGGTGAGCCCCCACTGGCACGTCGAAGCGGCCAGCGCATGGGCCGATCCGGCCCCCTGGAAGACAATCCAGACGATCACGTTCAGGGCGATGATCCCGACGGTAACGGTTGGAACCAAATCCGTTGGATTGTCGTCTTTATAAGGGAAGAACATGCCGTAACCCTATGCAACCCTTAGGCCTTGTCAATCTGCCGTTTTGGCGCTTTCCTAGGGCATACGCCTTGCTTCTAGCGACCCCGGATAGCTCGTAGGCATCAATAACCATGGGTAAGGAGTCGCCGGTTTATGGCTGAGAAGATCATCGGCATCGACCTGGGCACCACGAACTCCGTCGTGGCGGTGATGGAAGGTGGAGACCCCGTCGTCATCCCCAACGCCGAAGGCGGTCGCACCACGCCCTCGGTCGTCGCCTTTACCAAGGACGGGGAACGGCTGGTCGGTCAGGTGGCCAAGCGGCAGGCGGTCACCAATCCGCAGAACACCATCTTCTCCATCAAGCGGTTCATGGGTCGCCGGATGAACGAGGTCACCGAGGAGTCGAAGCGGGTCCCCTACAAGGTGGGCGCGGGCCCGAACGAGCTCGCGTCGGTCGACATCCAGGGCAAGCG
>DATBBZ010000347.1:0-2188 GCA_036270745.1 Gemmatimonadales bacterium
GCCATTCTGGAGGAGGAGGGCCGCCATCGGCCGTCCGACGATGTTGGAACGGCCTACGATCACCGCGTGGGCGCCCTTGGTCTCGACGTTGGACCGGAGCAGGAGCTGCTGGACCCCGTACGGCGTGGCCGGCCGGAACCCGGTCGGATCGCCGATCGACACCTTGCCGACGTTGACGGGATGGAAGCCGTCGACGTCCTTGCCCGGATCGATCCGGAGCAGCACGCGTTCTGAGTTGATGTGCTTGGGCAACGGGAGCTGCACGAGCATGCCGTTGATCTTCGGATCGGCATTGAGGCGGTCCACCACGGCGAGCAGGTCGGCCTCGGTGGCGTCGGCGAGGAGCTTGATGGTCTCGGAGTGCATGCCCGCCTCTTCGCAGGCCTTTCCCTTCATTCTCACGTAGACCTGGGAGGCGGGGTTCTCGCCGACCAGCACCACCGCGAGCCCGGGGGTCACGCCCTCTTGCTTCAGGGCCTCGATCTCCCCGGCCAGCTCGGCACGCATGGCCTTTCCAATCGCAGTGCCATCGATGAGCGTCGCTTCCACGCACCCCCCTGACACCTGGCCCCTGACACCTGCCTCTACTTGGCTACGTCCACCGCCCTCGTCTCCCGCACCACCACCACCCGGATCTGCCCGGGATACTGCACTTCACTTTCGATCTTCCGCGCGATGTCCTGGGACAGCCGGATCGCCCCCTGGTCATCCACCGTGTTGGGCGTCACCACCACCCGGACCTCACGCCCCGCCTGGATCGCGAAGACCTTCTCGACCCCCTGGTACGAGCTCGCGATATCCTCGAGCTGGCCGAGGCGCTTGACGTAGGTCTCGAACGCTTCGCGCCGGGCACCGGGACGGGACCCGGAAATGGCATCGGCCGCCTGGACGATCACGCTGATGGCGGATTCGTGGGGCACGTCGTCGTGGTGCGCGGCGATGCAATTGATCACCACCGGATGCTCGCCGTACTTCGTGGCCACTTCGACGCCGAGCTGCACGTGCGTGCCTTCGTGTTCGTGCGTCAGCACCTTGCCGACGTCGTGCAGGAGCGCGCCCCGCTTGGAGAGGTGCACGTCGAGCTTCAGCTCCGCGGCCATCATGCCGGCGAGCCACGCCACTTCCTTGGAGTGCTCGAGGATGTTCTGACCGTACGACGTCCGGTACTTCATCCGGCCCACAAGCTTGATCAACTCCGGGTGGAGGCCGTGAATCCCCGTCTCATACGCCGCCTGCTCGCCCGCCTCGATGATGCCGGCGTCGATCTCCTCGCGCGCCTTGTTGACGATCTCTTCGATGCGGCCCGGGTGGATCCGGCCGTCGGCGATGAGCCGCTCGAGGGCCAGGCGGCCCACTTCGCGGCGCACCGGGTCGAAGCAGGAGACGACGACGGTGTCCGGCGTATCGTCGATGATGACGTCCACGCCGGTCGCGGTCTCGAACGCACGGATGTTCCGGCCTTCGCGTCCGATGATCCGGCCCTTCATTTCATCCGAGGGAAGGGGCACGGCGGCGACCGTCGATTCCGCGGTCTGTTCGGCGGCGATCCGCTGAATGGCGATGGCGATGATCTTCCGCGCCTCGCGGTCGGCGTTCTTCTTGGCCTGCTCCTTGATGTCGCGGACCAGGGCCGCGGCGTCGCTCCGGGCTTCGTCCTCGAGACCGTGGATCAGCTCCTGCTTCGCGTCGGCCGCGGAGAGCCCTGCCACCCGCTCGAGCCGCGCGCGACCCTCGGATTCGAGGCCGGCGATCCCCTTCTCGCGTTCCTTGAGGCCCTCTTCCACCCGCCCCAGCTGGCGCTGGCGATTCTCGATGTCGGTGACCTTCTGGTCGAGCGTCTGCTGGCGGCGCTCGACCTCTTGCCGCCGCCCCATCAGCTCGCGCTCGAGACCTTCGCGCGCCCGCAGCAACTCCTCCTTCACCTCGAGGGTGCGGGCCTGCCTGGCCTCATCGAGTTGCCGGGTATGCTCCCGCCCGGCGTTCGTGACGGTGAGCGCGCCGATCCGCCGTTCCAGCCGGCGCCCGATGACATAAAAAGCCGCGCCCGCGGCCACAGCGCCGCCGAGCACGGCTATGAGTATCCCGAGCCAGCCAGTCATGTGATCTATCTCCTGCAGCGCGGGAAAGCAGCACCGCGCGACGATTGTCCGGTGTTACGGACGGCTAACGGCCGACAGCTCTTTTCTGC
>DATBBZ010000348.1:0-10557 GCA_036270745.1 Gemmatimonadales bacterium
GAGCCGTTCGACCGGAATTCGTCCTTCGGGATAGACTGGTACCGCTTCGGGCAGGCCGACACCACCCAGCCCGCGACCTTTGTCTTCTCGGCGCCGGGCGTCGGGCGGGACACCACGATCTTCAGCATCATGGCGGACTCGATTTACAACAACGGCGGGTTCGCCTACCTCGACCCGAACTCCTGGATTCTCGCGCCCAACCTTGGGATTTTCGGGTGCCGTTCGAACAGCTTTTTCGCACCGGTCGCCAACTCCGATTCCACGGTGGTCGAGTTCGGGCAACTGACAAGCAAGAAATTCTTCCTGTACGAGGAATACTCGCAGTCCGGGGGCTACGGCATGCGCGTGATCCGGGGCATGGTCATGGCCGACCCGAACGTCGGCCATGACCGCTTCACCCCGAACGAGGTGTGCGACCAGGCCGACGTGAACTTCGCGAATCCCGCGACCCACATCGCGGTGCACCTCGGCTCCACCCCGTTTGTGGACACGACGCTCACCATCGACTTCCCGCACGCGACCGACTGGTACCGGTTCCGGCTTGATACCGTGAATGCGGCGGACCTCGCGGATACCGTCACATTTGCCACCGTGAGCCGTTCCCCGGGGTCCAAGGACACTTCTGACATCGACGTCACGGTCCTGGACATCAACGGCAACTACATGGGACAGGCGGTCGACAGCGGATCCACCGAAGTCATGAAACTGAATCTCGCCACCAATGCCGACTACTATGTCGTCATCTCGGACTACGCCGGCGCTCCGGTCCGCTACGGGCTCTGCATTCAAGTCGCCACCAGCTGCCCGTCGCTGCCTGGTCCGGTTCCAGGCGTGTCGCCGAACCGGACGAGCTCGATTCCCAGGCGGGCGCTGCGCGAGCGCATGAGCCCCACGTTGCGCAGCGCGGCCCAGTTGCGTGCGCTCCGCGCCGCACAGGCAGCGAGGATCCCATTCCGGCTTCGGTAATGGAATGCACCAAGTGCCACACGCCGCTGCCCGATAACTCCCGGTATTGCTTCGCCTGCGGGGCGGACCAGACCGGGGGCGGGGATCCGGCCGCGACCTCGGGGCAGATTTCGAGCCTGATGACCCGCCTCCAGCGGATCGTCGAGGGCAAGTACAAGCTCGAGCGGTTGCTGGGGAAGGGTGGGATGGGTGCCGTGTTCCTCGCCAAGGATTTGACCCTGGACCGCGACGTGGCCATCAAGGTCCTGCCGCCCGACGTCTCGCAGGACGATCATGTCATCAAGCGCTTCCAGCAGGAAGCCAAGACCGCCGCCAAGCTCGACCACACGAACATCATCCCGATCTACCGGGTGGAGAGCGAGGGCGGGCTCACCTACTTCGTGATGAAATACATCTCCGGCACGTCGCTCGAGGACCTGCTGGAGCAGAAAAAACCCATTCCCATCGAGGACATCCAGCGGATCATCTGGCAGACGGCGGTGGCGCTCGGGCACGCCCATCATCGGGGCATCGTCCACCGGGACGTGAAGCCCGCGAACATCATGTTCGACCACGACGGCAAGGTGATGCTGACCGACTTCGGCATCTCCAAGGCGCTGCAGGCCGCGTCCGGCTTCACGGGCACGGGCATGATCATCGGCACGCCGCACTACATGGCGCCCGAGCAGGCGAAGGGCCAGCCGGTGGATGGCCGCGCCGATCAGTATTCACTGGGCGTGGTGGGATACCGCATGATCACCGGCGCCCTTCCGTTCGCCGGCGACTCGATCCACACCATTCTCTACAAGCACATCTTCGAGGAACCGCCTCCGGTCCGCTCGGTGCGGCCCGACATTCCCGAACCCCTCTCGACCGCCATCCAGCGGGCGATGGCCAAGGAGCCGGCGCAGCGCTACGCGACCATGGAAGAATTCGCGACGGCGGTATTTCCGGAACAACCGGTGGCCGCGGGCCGTTCGGGTGGCCCCATCACGCCCAAGCCGATCACCCGCGCGCCCGTCACCGCCGAGTCGCCCACCGAGGCGTTCATCTCCGCGCCGACCACGCCGATCCCCTCGACCCTGCGGCCTGCTGCCGGCGCCGGCGCGCAGACGGTGCCCGCGCGTCCGGGGGCCAAGCCGGCGTCCGCGTCGAAGCAGTCCGGGTCCAAGGCGTGGATCGGGATCGCGGCCGCGGTGGTGGTGCTCGGGGGCGGCGGTTACCTGGTGTTCGGCCGGGGGCAGAAGCCGGCGAACGACGGGCAGACCGCGACCCAGCAGACGCCGTCGAATCCGGTGACCAATCCGGGCGCGGTCCCCCCGGATACGCACACGGCCGTGACGCCGCCGGTGACGCCTCCGCAGACCGGCAACGCGGCGACCCAGCAGCCCGCGCAGACAGCCACGCACAAGCCCGCGCCGGCACCACACCGGAGTCCGCCTCCGGCGCCGAAGCCGGCGGCACAGGCGACGGGGTTCGTCAGCATCGCGACCGACCCGATCGCCTCGGTGTTCATCGACAATCTGTCGGTCGGGCAGTCCCCCTTGATCGGCCACGAGGTGCCGGTGGGCACCCACACCATCCGGGTGGAGCGAGTGGGATTCCAGACGCAATCGGTGACCGTCCAGGTAGGAGCCGGTGAGACGGTCGTTCGGCGCTTGACCCTGATTCAGGGAGGATGACCGGGATGCGACGTGCAGCGCTCTTCGTCCTCGCCGGCCTGTCGGCCGCCCGCATGGCGGCCGCGCAAGGCGGCGCCCCCGTCCCCCCGCAGAACGCGATCCTGAGGCGGGCGGTGCAGGCGGCCGAGAATCTGAATCTCCCGCAGGCGATCACGCTGGCGAATCAATCGCTGGCGCAGCACCTGAACGCGAGCGACCAGGAGCGGGCGTACAGTCTTCTGGGAGACGCCTACTCGAACCAGCCCGACGGCTTCGACAAAGCGATGAACGCGTTCCGGCAGGTGCTCCTCATCGACCCCGAACGCACGCTCGACCCCAACCGGACCGCGACCAAGACCCTCGTCGCGTTCAACATGGCGCTGTCGACCATGCTGCTGGTTCGCGGGGTGGCGGTGGACAGCTCGAGCTTCGTGGTGGGTCAGGGGGCGGTCCCGATCCACTTCACGGTGACGAGTCCCGCACGGGTGCACGTGAAAGCGGTGAGCGCCAAGACCACCGTGAACATCGACAGCTCCATCGCCAATGGAACCGTGAACGTCCGCTGGAACGGCACCCTGCCGAACGGCGACCCCGTGCCGGCGGGCGACTACACCATCGTGGTGGACGCGGCGGCCCAGCAGAACACGTTCTCGGCGGGCCAGCGGGTGCACGTCAGTGCCGGCAACGTGGATACCTTGGTGCATCTCACCGCCATGCCGGGGTACGCGAAGCTCCCCGACACCGAAGTGCCGCAACGCTCCTGGCGCCCCTTCGGCGTCGCGTTTCTCTATGCGGGAATCGCGGGCGCCGGCACCCTCGCGCTCGAGAACAGTCAGCTCGGCTCGGCCAACCGGCGGGAATTGTCGCTCGTCGCGGTGGGCGTCCTGGCGACCGGCGTCGTCATGATGCTGAAGAAACCTTCGCCCGTACCGGCGCAGGGCAACATCCTCTACAACCGTCTGCTCGATGAGCAGTTGATCCGGCGCAACGCGGATATCACACAGCAGAACGTCGCCCTGCGGCGGCAGGTCCGATTGATGGTGATGCCGACCCCGGCGGGCAAGTGAAGCGCGCCCTGGCGGGTCTCGCCCTGGTGGCCGCCCTCGCCCCGGCCGGCGCTTCCCAGACGGTGAACGTGGGCGTGCAAGGTGTCTTCGCGGACTATCGCGAGCTGGGTCCGGCGCTGTCGTACAACGGCGGCGGCCTGGGCGGCATGGCCGAGCTGAACTGGCACAAGTTCTCCGGCGATTTCCAGATCGCGAAGATCAATTTCAATCCCTCGTCGGGGAGCTCCGCGACGGACAAGTTCACGAGCACCCAGTTCGATGCGCATCTGCGGTGGTTCCTGGCGAGCGGGATCAGTCTCGAGACCGGCTACACCAAGCGGTCCATCAGTCCCGACTTCACGACGCAGGACTTCACCGCCATCCGGGCCGGCGTGCGCGCCAACTACGGCCTGGGTCCGGGCGTCAATCTGCTCCTCCGGGGGAATTACCTCGCCGGCGCGAAGTTCTCCGGCGGCGGCACGGCGCCCTTTGCACTCGAGCTCGGACTCGGAATGTCGGTCGGAGCGGGGAACGGGCGGTGGAGAATCACGGGGGATTACGAGTTCCAGCGGATCGACCGGAAGACCACGATATCGGGGACGGACTATAAGGTGCCCATTCAGCAGGCACTCGCTCGAGTGGGAGCCGCGATTGGATTGGGGAGATTTTGACGGTTCGTGGTTAGGCGGTTAGTGAAAGACCCCGAGAGGCGGCTTCCCTTCCCGGGGTCTTTTGTTGTTACTAACCGTCTAACCGCCCAGTCACTTCTTCTTGAACATCAAATCCTGATAGTCAAAACTGAAGTCCGCCAGCGGACTGACCGCCGCCATCTTGAAAGAATCGATAGTGCCGTCGGGATTCAATGCGAACGTGACGTAAGCGTCCTCGATCCCTCTCGCCCACCAGTGCGCAATGAACGTGTCATGTTGCCAGTGCTTGAGATCGCCGGTGAACGATGGTGAGTGCGAGAACCGCAGGACCAGCCCGCCATTCTCCTGCGTGATGGCGGCATCCCCGTAGAGATCGTCGTGATAGGTGCCCGCGTAGGTCGCCGGCGAGAGTGACGGCTTGCTGGCGGAGTCGCGGGACGCCTGCGCGGCTTTGACGATCGAGTCTCCCTGCGCCCGCCCCTGCGCCTCGCGGTCCGAAAAGAGTTTGGCCCAATCGGTGTTGCCCCCCCCCAAAAAGTGATCGAGCAGGCGCCAGGTGAGCGCGCCGAAGATGCCGCTCTCGCCGTTCGTGAGGATCACGATGCCGAGTCGCTCGTCGGGCACGAGCGTCGTCTGCGACGTCATTCCGGAAAGGCCGCCGGTGTGGGACACGATCTTGCGGCCGCGGAAATCCCGCAGGAACCAGCCCAGTCCATAGGCCTGGAAGTTGGGCCGGAGGGCGGCGAACTCGGCGGGGATATTCCCGATGGGGAGGATGGTCTGCGGCGACCACATCTCCCGGGTTTCGCGGGCCGACCAGAGCCGTCCCCCGGAGTATCTCCCGGAATCGAGTTGCGTCATCATCCATTTCGAGAGGTCCGCCACGTTGGCGATGATGCCACCAGCGGGGAGCGTGTTGTTGATGGTGTCCCGCGGGGTGATGCCGACCGACCCATTCGACCACCCATGCGGCGTGGCCGCATCCGCGCCGGAACGGGAGAAGGCGCCGATATCCGACGTGGTTTCGGTCATGCCGAGCGGGTTGAGGATGCGCTCCTGGAGGTTCTGGCTCCATGATTTGCCGGTGACGGATTCGAGCACCAGGCCGGCCGCGATGTAGAGCACGTTGTCGTAGGCATAGCCGGACCGGAAACTCGTGACCGGCTTCGCGGCCCGGAGGTGGCGGACGACGTCTTCCGCCGAGTAATCCGAGTGCCACCACACGAGGTCGCCGGCGCCGAGCCCCAGACCGGAGCGGTGGGTGACGAGGTCGCGGATGGTGAACTCGCGGGTGACCCACGGGTCGGAGAGCGCAAACCAGGGCAGGTACTTCGTGACCGGATCGTCCCAGGAGATCCGGCCGGAGTCCGCGAGCTGCGCGATCATGGCGTCCGTGAAGGCTTTGGTGTTGGACGCGATCTGGAAAAGCGTGTGGGTATCGACCTTCGTCGCGTCCCCCATCCGGCGGACGCCGTATCCCCAGGTGTAGATCACCTTGCCGTCTTTCACCACTGCCAGGGCGAGGCCCGGCACGTGGAATTCCTCCATCGCATGCGTCACGTAGGCGTCCCAGCCCTTCGGCATCACGGGCGGGGCGGGGGCGGGGGGCGGCACGCGTTGACCGGCGAGTGAAGCGGCGACGAGCGAGAGTAGGGCGAGCCGGCGAATCACGACGGGGCTCCGGATGAGTGAAGGGCCGAAAATATGGTACTTTGGGCTGATGAGCGACTCGCGGAGCGCGGTGGTCCTCGGCGGCACGGGGGCGGTGGGCAGCTCGGTGGTGCGCGCCCTGCTCGCCGGTGACGCCTGGCGGCGGGTGACGGTGTTGGTCCGGCGCGCGGACGCACTCGCGGACCTCAAGGATTCACGGCTGGAACGACACGTCGGCGACGTGCTGGACCCGGTGCAGTACGAGCGCTTTCTGGCCGGGCATGGCGTGGCGTTCTGTACGCTCGGCATCGGTGAGCCGTCCAAGGTGGCGCGTGAGGAATTCAAACGCGTCGATCTCGCGGGCACCGCGGCATTCGCGGCCGCGTGCCGGCGGCAGGGGATCCATCATTTCTCACTGCTCACCGCGGTGCTCGCCAACGCCAGGTCTTCCGTCTGGTACCCGCGTATCAAGGGTGAAATCGAAGAACGGGTGAAGGAGCAGGGCTTTGCGCGGGCCAGTTTCTTCCGGCCGTCGCTGCTGGTCACTCCCACCAATCGCTACGGTTTCACGCAAGGCCTGACGCTCGCGGTGTTCCCCTTCATTGATCCGTTGCTGGTGGGTCCGTTGTCGCGATTCCGGAGCATCAAGGTGTCGGACCTCGGCAAGGCGATGGTGCGGCACGCCGAGCGGCCGGGGGCGGGGGTGGAGGTGCTGGAGTGGAAGGAGTTTCAGGCCGTGCTCCAGGGGACGGGGGCGTGACCCGGCGCGCGATCGTTAACAGCCCCACAACCACTCGAGGTCCGATGCAAGTCGAGATCCTAACGCTATGCGACGCCGCGGCCGACTATCAGGGCAGACTCTCGCTGCTCGGCGCCTTTGATACGATCATGTCGGCGTCGTTTCCTGCGACACATCCGCAATGCAATATCGCGCTGCGCGTCCGGTTCCATCGGATCGAAGAGGGCTCGCACTCGATCCGCATCCATGTCGTTGATGATGACGGTGCTCTCATCATGCCCAACCTCGAAGGGCAGGTCGGCGTTACCTTCGTCGACAACAGCGAAACGGCGTCGGTGAACTTCATCCTTGGGATTCAAGGGCTCCCGCTTGCCAAACCCGGGACGTATGCGGTGAACCTGGCCGTCGACGGCAAGCAAGAAGCGTCGGTTCCCCTGTACATAAAGGAGGCGGCTCACGATGGGGCCGCCTAGTCTCCAAGGATCTCACCCACTTCGCCGGTGCAACGCCCAGCACAAAGCCTCACGCGGAAACTCCCGCGTGAGGCTTTGTCGCCCCGTCGAACGGACCGGTTGCTTAGAGCGGCGAGTTTCCGAAATCCACGAACTGGGCGCTGCCGCCGGCGATGAGGGAGAAGTTGTAACCCATCCCCGACCCACACGGGTTGGGGAACACCGGTGACGTCTGGCCCCACCCGCTTTGCAGGGTCTCGCACACGACGTAGGCGCCCGGCGCGAGCCCATTGAGCACGTAGTTGCCATTACCGTCGGTGGTGACGCTCAGGTTCGTCGGTCCGGTGACCGACACCACCCAACCGGACAAGCCATTCCCGGTGGTCACGTCCCGGACCCGCCCCGTGATCATCGCGCTTCCCGGAGGAGGAGGAGGGGGCGGGGGGGGCGGAGGAGGTTGAGGCGTCGCGGCGACAGGAGAGCACCCTGTCCGCTCGCGGCCCAGCGGGTCAGAGGGGCGAACGTGGCTGTACGACGTCGCCGACCGGTGTGCATCAGCCACAGCACACTGGGCCGGGTCCTTCACGGCCGCTTGACCCTGAGCGGCCGCTCTACCAACTGACGTGGACAGCAGCAGCCCGAACGCCAGCAACGGGACGCGCATCTCATCCTCCAGAAAGGGTTAAACCAGGGCGTGGATGGACGCTCGCACTCGTCCAGATGGGGGTCGGTGCTGCGGGTCACCACGGGCCGCAACTGCAAGTGAAAAATAGGGTTGGCCCCGTGTCAGGGTTCTCTCTGAGCACCCTCCCGTCGTGCGACCATTGGGGGTGTGAGATGGCGCACACGACCCTCAGGCGGTGTCCCCGGATGGTGTCTCTCTCGAAATTCGAGGCACGACGATAGGAGATTATGAGTCATGAGCAAGCTTCGGGTGCTGTCATTCTCCATGTCGATCGACGGATTCGGCGCCGGACCCCGTCAGAGTCTCGAGCACCCGCTCGGCACCACGGGCCCGGAGTTGATGCAGTGGTTTTTCCCCACTCGAGTGTGGCGCGAAATGCAGAGTCTGGCGGATGGGGAGTTGGGGGTCGACAACGACTTTGCCCTGAAGGGATTCCAGAACCTCGGCGCGTATATCCTGGGCCGCAACATGTTCGGCCCCGTGCGTGGCCCCTGGCCCGACGAGAGCTGGCGCGGCTGGTGGGGAGAGAATCCGCCGTATCACACTCCGGTCTTCGTCCTCACGCATCACTCCCGGAAGCCTCTGCAGATGGAGGGGGGCACCGTCTTTCATTTTGTCACCGACGGTATTCAGTCGGCACTCGAACAAGCCAGACGCGCCGCGGCCGGGAAGGACGTCCGGCTGGGGGGCGGCGCCGCCACCATCCGGCAATACCTCGCCGCCGGACTGGTCGACGACCTCCATCTCGCGGTGCGCCCGGTGATCCTGGGGGCGGGGGAACCGCTCCTCGCCGGGCTCGATCTTCGCGCGCTCGGCTATGAGTGCACGGGGATGGTCGCGGGCGAGCGGGCGACGCACGTCTCGATCGCGAAACGCACCGCGTGAGAGGGCCCCCGCTCGCGCTGATCCTGGGACTTGGTCTAAGCCTCGCGGCCGCGAGCGCGCCGGCGGATCTGACTCGGCTCGCCGGTGATTGGATCATCCAGTTCCGCCCCTTACAAGTGACTCCCGTGAATCAGACGCGGCGGGGGGTCGCCACCGTTTCGCTCGAAGTGACCACTGAACAGGGGAAGCGGATTCTCCAGGGTCCCTACAGTCTCTCCATGGGTGGTCTCACGCGCCCCGATCCCTGTATCAGCACCGGGGGCACCGCTCGCCTCGTGCTGATGCGGAAGGACTCGGTCCGCATTGACCTGCGACAGGGATTCAACTGCGGCCTGTCGATCGTCGGCGTCGTCCGTCGGGATACGGTGTTCGGCAGGTGGCGTCAGAAGTCCGGATCAGGGACCATCGCGCAGGGCCGGTTCACGATGAGCCGGGCGAATCGATGACCCTCCTGCTTCTCGCCTTGGTGTCACCGGCGCCCGTGTGTCAACCATCTCCCGGACATATCCGATGACCGACTCCGTGCAGTGGCTCGACCAGCCGGAGGACCACGACTTCGCCGCCGCCGCGTCGTACTTGAGCCTGATGTACCCTCCGCTCCATGTCGCTCGCACGATCCGTAAGCTGCGACGGGCGAAGAGTACCGACTTCAAAGCCAAAGACGTCCTCCGCGCCTCCGGGCTCTCACTGCTCGGCATCACCAACGCGCATGTCGAGAAGGACCGCCGCAAGATCGAGGCCGGGAAGAGGCTCTCCCCGATCCTCCTCGTGCGGGATCTCGATCATGGCCGGGTGATCATCGCCGACGGATATCATCGGCTCTGCGCGGTCTACGGTTACGACGAGGATGCCGTCATTCCGTGCCGGATCACGTGACTCGATCATGAAGGCCATTCAACTCGTTGAAACCGGCGCCCCGGTTGTCCTTCGGGACATTCCCGAGCCCTCCCTTGGCCCGAGCGACGTGCTGGTTCGCGTCCGTGCCGCCGGCATCTGCCACTCCGATGCGCACTACCGTGCCGGGCGATCGCCCGCCGGACCGCTCCCGCTGACGCTGGGCCATGAGGTCGCTGGTGTCGTCGAGCGCGTCGGCGCCGAAGTCAAATCGCCGCGCGCGGGGGACCGGGTCTGCGTTCACTATCTCATCAGCTGCGGCGGCTGCCCTGCCTGTGTTCGCGGAGACGAGCAGTTTTGTGCCACGGGGGCGATGATCGGCCATCACCGGGCAGGTGGATGGGCCGAGGTCATCGCGGTCCCCGCGCGCAATGCGGTGGCGCTTCCATCCGGCATTCCGTTTGCGCACGGAGCGGTTGCCATGTGTTCTTCGGCCACAGCGCTTCATGCCCTCAAGCGCGGGCGTCTGGGGAAGGGCGACCGGGTCGCGGTCTTCGGGATCGGTGGGCTGGGGATGTCCGCCGTTCAGCTCGCGCGGGCCCTGGGTGCGGTGGAGGTGTTCGCGGTGGACCTGGATGAGCGCAAGCTGAAGCTGGCCGAGGCGTTCGGGGCGGTTACCGTACACGCGGGAAAGGGGGATCCGGTCGGCGTGATCCGGGATCGTACCGGCGGCCGAGGCGTGGACGTGGCGCTCGAGCTCATCGGGCTCCCGCTCACCATGGAGCAATCGCTCAAGGTTCTCGCCGTGCATGGCCGGGCCGTCGTGGCCGGGCTCGCGATGAAGCCGATGTCGGTCGATTCCTACCGCGATCTCCTCGGCCGCGAAGCGGAGCTGCTCGGCGCCAATGACCACCTGAAGTCCGAGATGCCAGGCCTGCTGGAGCTGATCGAGCAGGGGTCGGTGAATCTCGAGCGCGTCGTGGAGCGCCGGGTGCCTCCAGACGCCGGCG
>DATBBZ010000349.1:0-4147 GCA_036270745.1 Gemmatimonadales bacterium
TTATGCTATCCGTGAATACCAGGAATGTCAAGGAAAGCCGGTCGCCCTAGCGAATGGGCGGCAGAAGGGTCGGGGTCGTGTGGTAAAGAATCTGGATCGTGGTCCGGTCCGCCGGGCTGGGGAGGGGGACCTTGGGGGTGGGGAACATGATGTCGGTCGAGTCGGGGGCTTCCGCGAGGATGCCGAGCGTGTGCCCCATCTCGTGGATGACGGTGCGCCGCACGCAGGCCTCGACCTGGCCGGGTGTGAAACTCCCGACCAGGAGATTGATGCTCGAATGCAGGGCGCCGTAGATCCGGTGGTCGTTGGCGCCGACCGAGTCGTTCTGCGTAAGTCCGCCGCAGGCGGGCACGGGCGGCCCTTCGTCCGGAGGAACGGTGGGAGCGGCGGTGTCGGCCCAGACGAACTGGACGTCGGCGTGCGCCGAGTCGGACATGATCACGCCTGTGAACTCTCCGTAGATGAGCTGATCCTGCCACACGTCGATCGCGTTCTGGACCAGGGCGTTCAGGTTGCCTCTGGGGTCCGCCCAGAATCGCACCGGCAGCCGGTCGGCGGGCCAGTGAAAGACGCCCCCGGTGCCGTTGCCGTTCGAGTCGAAGGCGTACGCTCCCGTATGACTCGGGGCATCGGGTGTGGTGCACGCCGCGGCCAGGAGGAGCGCGACGCTCAGTGCACGCCGCGGGCTCACTGATGGCTCCCCGGTGTCCAACTCAGCCCCAGCGCGACCCGGACCACGCCGCGGGATTCGGTGAACCCCTCGGTATGCAGCGCGTCGGTGATGAACTTGTGGACGTCGGCGTTGACCTCGAGACCCAGACCATAGCGGGTGGCGAAGGGCGGCATGACATCGAACGCGATCTGGGCGAACGGGAAGAACGGGCCCCCGGACTGAAACAGGCCCAGGTCCTGAGATGGGAGATACTTGATTGCGCCGATCCGCAGGGATCCGGACAGCCAGGGATTGAGGCCACGGGACAGGCCGACGGTCAGGGCGGCCGTGGTGAGATGGGTGATGGATTGCGTCCCGCCGCCGAAATCCTCCCGGCGGAGATCGCTCGTCGACACATCGAGGGCCGCCGACGCGCGCCAGGGGAGGTCGAGCGGCAGCCCGGCGGTGACGGAGAACGCGGGCGCGAGTGCGGGCCGGATATCGAACGAGTTGACGATCTGGTCATGGACCAGCACGGAGCTCCGACGCACGCCAGCGAACAGCTGAATGGACACCTGCCCGGACGCTGGGGGCGCCAATAACGAGCACAGGAACAAGGCCCGGTACACCTGGCGCCTGTTCACCACTGTGCGTCTGTGCGTCTGGCCGGCCTGTCCTGTAGTCTCACACCTCTAACCTATCACCCTCTCGAGCGACCAGCGCGTAGAGCACCGGCATAAGGAACACACTGATTAAGAGTCGCGAGAACATGCCGCCCACGATCACCATGGCGAAGGGGCGTTGAGAATCGGTGCCGACGCCGGTCGCGAGAGCGGCCGGCAATAGGCCGAGGGCCGCCACGAGCGCCGTCATCATGATGGGACGCAGCCGGAGCAGCGCGGCCTCGCGGGTGGCCTGCACGATGGGCATGCCGTCCCCCCGCAGCTCGTTCGCGTAGGAGATGTACACCACCGCCGTCTGTACGGACACGCCGAAGAGGGCCAGGAACCCGATCCCGGAGGACACCGAGAACGGTGTCCCCGTGAGCCACAGCGTCGCGAGTCCGCCGATGGGCGCGGAGAGCAGCACGCCGGCCACCGTGATGATGGGGAACTTCACGTTGCTGTACAACGCGAACAGAATGAGAAAGATCAGGAGCAGGGTCAGCGGCACGATCACCTGCAACTGCCGCCGCGAGGCCGTGTACTCCTGGTACTCACCGCCCCACACCAGACGGTAGCCGGGAGGCACCTTCACCCGGGCTCCGACCCGAGCCTCGCCGTCGCGCACCGCGCTCGCCAGGTCTCGTCCTTCCACCGAGTACTGGACCCCGATGAACCGGCTGTTGTCCTGCCGGTAAATGAAAGACGCGCCGTTGGAGACCTGAATGCCGGCGAGCTCTTTCAGCGGGATGTGCTGACCGCCCGGCGTCGCGACGGGGATCGCGCCGATGGCCTCCGGCGTTTCCCGGAACTCGGAGTCGAGCCGGACCACCAGGTCGAACGATCGCTCGCCCTGCACCACCTGGGTCGCCGCATCGCCGCCCACCGCCGCTTCGATCAGGCTGTTCACGTCGGCGATGTTGAGTCCATACCGCGCGATTCTCGCGCGGTCTGGCGTGATGGTGAGGGAGGGCTGGCCGAGCTCCTGGACCAGCGTCAACTGGGTGAAGCCGCGGACGTTTTCGAGCGCCTTTTTCACGTCGAGGCCGATTGACTGCAGCGTGTCGAGATCGGGCCCGAACACCTTCACATCCAGCGCGCTCTTCAATCCGGTCTCTGCTTCGTCGACGGCGTCTTCGGCGGGCTGGGTGAAATTGAAGATGATCCCCGGGAACGTTGAGAGCCGGGAGTTGATCGCCGCGATCAGCGCCTCCTTGCTCCGGATCGGCCCGGTCCAGTCGCTGTACGGCTTCAGTCCCACATAAAACTCGGCGTTGAAGAAGCCGGTGGGATCGGTCCCATCGTCCGAGCGGCCGTGCTCCGACGCGACATCCGTCACCATCGGGAAGCTCTTGAGGATGGCGCGAATCTGGGGAACGATTCGCGCCGACTCTTCGAACGAAATGGTGTACGGCATCGTCGCCCGGACCCAGATGGCGCCTTCGTCCAGGTGCGGCATGAATTCCGCGCCGATGCCGGGAATGAGGAGCAGCGTGGCCACGAACAGACCGACGGACCATCCCAGCACCGCCTTGGGACGCGCGAGACACCAGTCGAGCCCGCGCTCATAGTGCCGCTTGAGCCACTCGAAGCCGGGGCTGCGCCGCTCCTGCACGCCCTTCGAGAGGATCCAGGCACACAGCACGGGGAGCACCGCGAGCGTCACGATCAGGGACCCGACCAGCGCGAAGATCGTCGTGTCCGCCATGGGCGAAAACAATTTGCCGGACGGTCCCTGCAGCACGTAGATGGGCAGGAACCCGGCCACGATCACGGCCACCGCGTAGAAGATCGGCCGGTCGACCTCGGAGGCGGCGTCGGCGATGACCTCGCGGATCTTGTAATCCGTGCCGTGCCGCAACGACAGCTGGCGGTGGATGTTTTCGACCATCACCACGGCGCCGTCCACCAGAATGCCGAAGTCGATCGCGCCGATGGAGAGGAGGTTGGCCGGGATGTGGCGCAGGTCGAGACCGATGAAGGCGAAGAACAGCGACAAGGGGATGGTGACGCCGACGATGAGGCCCGACCGGACGTCGTACAGGAAGAAAATCAATACCACCACGACGAGCAGGATCCCGCGGGCAAGGTTGCCCTCCACGGTGTGCGTGGTGAGAGCGACGAGATTCGAGCGGTCATAGAAGGGAAGGACCTTCACGTCCTTCGGAAGGATCGACGTGTTCAGCTCCTCCGTCTTCGCCTCGACGCCCTTCAGGACTGTCTGCGTCTGCTCCCCGCGCCGCATCAGGATCACGCCCTCGACGGCGTCATTCTGACCGTTGAATCCGAATTGTCCGAGGCGCGGGGCGTGGCCGACCACGACCTGCCCGACGTCCTTGACCAGGATCGGCGTGCCGTTGCGCGTCGCGAGGACCGTGTTGCCGATATCGTCGAGGGTGGCGATGCGGCCCAGGCCGCGGATGTAGTAGAACTGCCCGCCCTCGGAATAGAAGCCGCCGCCGGCGTTCCCATTGTTCGCGGCGAGTGCCGTTTCGACGTCGGATACCGACAGCCCGGCACCGGCGAGGCGCGTCGGGTTGAGTAGCATCTGATACTGAAACGTCTCGCCGCCGGTGGGCGATACGTCCGCGACGCCGGGCACCGCCTTGTACTGCCGGTCGATGACCCAGTCGTTGATGATCTTCAGATCCATCGCGGAGCGGTCGGGGCTCTGGACGACGTACCGGTAGACCAGTCCCGATGGCGAGAAGAGCGGCGAGACGGACGGGGAGACGCCGTCGGGGAGTGCGAGATCCGGGATCCGCTCGAACACCTGTTGCCGCGCGAAGTAGTCGTCGGTGCCGTCCGCGAACGTCATGGTCACCGACGACAG
>DATBBZ010000350.1:0-4292 GCA_036270745.1 Gemmatimonadales bacterium
GCGAGGCCGGTGGCGCCGACGAGGGCGATCTTCTGGCCCCGCTTCACCCGCTGACCGCGGACCACCAGGACCTTGGAGCAGTGAGCGTAGCGGGTCACCAGGCCGTACCCGTGGTCGATGGTGACGAAGTTGCCGTAGCCGTCCTCCCACTTCACTTCCGTCACGGTTCCCGCCGCCGGCGCCTCGATCTCGGCTCCCATGGGGGCCGCGACGTCGATGCCTTCGTGGGGCCGGGCCAGGTGCAGGATCGGATGCACGCGCTCCATCGAGAAGGCGCTCGTCAGCCAGCCCTTGGTGGGCATGATTGACGGCGTCGCCGCGAACCGCGTCTGGTGCGAGTGCAGCGAGTCGTACGCCTCGCTCACGGATTTCGACAGGATGTCGGCCCGGCGGATCAGCCCATCCATGTCCTGGCGGACGGCGAGCGCCTGCTGTCCGGCGGGACCGAGGGCCGCCAGCGAATCGCGCTCCGACCACGCGCCTTGGGGCCCGCCGATGCCGGCCTGCCGGACGCTCGAGTCGAGCGGCGCGAGCCCGGCCAGGAGCCGAACTTCTTCATCCCGTTGGGAGAAGACGTGCAGGGTGTCCTGGAGATCGGCGAGTCGCGAGCGCATCCGCTGCAGCTCGTCCGAGAGCAGGCGGTTCTCGCGCTCCAGCGCGCGGGACCGGGTGACGGAAAACCCCCGGGTCAGCGCCGCACCACCCAGCACCACCAGCACCAGCCCCAACACGGAGCCGAACCCGATCAACGCCTTGACCACCGACAGCGATACCTCCACGGCGCGGGACGAACCCGATCCGTGCGGCACCACCATGAGGGTCCAGCGGCGATCAGTCTTCTGGTGCTTATGGCTCACTCAAGAATCCCTAAGTGCACAGGAGGGGCAAAAATAGACCCGGGTACAGGGCCCGTCAACACGTACCAGCCACTGTCAAGCCACTATGAAACAACGGCTTAACTAGCGGGCTCGGGCTTGGGGAACAAGATGGAGGGTTTGAGCACAAGCGCCCCTGCTTTGGGCGTCGTGTTCAAGTCGTCAAACCGAACGGCGCTGAACGGTTTCCCTTCACCCAGGAGAGACCAGATCTCAGCCGCTTTCCCCGGCAGGAAAGGGCCCGCGAGAATCGCCAACCGACGTACGGCCCGGGTGAGATTCGCGAGCACCGAATCGAGCGCCGCGTCGTCCCCGGCCTTCGCGAGCTTCCAGGGCGCCGTCTCTTCGACGTAACGGTTTGCGCGCGTCGCGAGCTCGATGAACGCCGCGGCGCCTCCCTGCAGATCGAGCGCGTCCATCGCGGCGCGATAGTCTTCGATGCACTTGGCGGAGTCGTGCTCGAGCGGTGTGTCGAACCCCTGGGGATCGGTGGGCACCGCCCCGTTCCGGTAGCGATGCACCATCGACAGCGTCCGCGACACGAAGTTGCCGAAGGTGTCCGCGAGCTCCGCCGCATAGCGCGCGTCGAAGCGCTCCCACGTGAAATCCCCGTCTCCCGCAAAACCGATCTCGCGCAACAGGAAGTACCGCAGGGGGCCGGGTCCGTACCGCTTGATCGCCTCGGCGAGGTTCACCGCGGTGCCCGCGGTCTTGCTCATCTTCGTGCCCGCCCATTGCACGTAGCCATGCGCCCATACCTCGCGGGGCAGGGCGACCTCCGCCGCGAGCAGCATCGCCGGCCAGATGACGCAATGGAACCGCGTGATCCCTTTGCCGACGACGTGCAGGTCCGCGGGCCAGAGGCGGTCGAATCCGGCCTCTGGGAAGCCGGTCGCCGACAGGTAGTTGATGAGCGCGTCGAACCAGACGTAGACGGTCTGCTCCGGGTCCCCGGGGAAGGGAATGCCCCAGGACAGACGGACGCGGGAAATCGAAATGTCCTGCAGGCCGCCCTCGATGAGCCGGAGAATTTCGTTCCGGCGATTCTCGGGTTCCACCGCGAAGGTCCCGGCCTCGATCAGCGCGCGTACCTGGTCGCCATAGGCCGACAGTTTGAAGAAGTGGTTGCGTTCCTTGGTCGGGACGAGGGTCAGCGTGGGGTGCTCGATGCAGTGGCCGTCCACGATCTGGGCGCCGGTCTTGAACTCCTCACACCCGGTACAGTAGAGCCCCTCGTACACGGACACGAACAGGTGGTCCGGGTGCCTGGCCTGGATCCGCTCGAGGAGCGCCGTCACGGCGCGCGCGTGCCGGGGCTCCGTGGTCCGGATCCAGTCGTCGTGACTGCACTCGAGCAGCTGCCAGTAGTCAGCGAAGGTTTTCGCCATGCGGTCCACCCAACCCTGCGGGGAGGTGCCCGCCTTGGCGGCGGACTGGATGACCGACTGGGAATGCTCGTCCATCCCCATGAGAAAATGGACCTCATCCCCCGCCATCCGGCGGTACCGGGCGATCGCGTCCGCGCCGACCTTCTCGAGGGCATGCCCGAGGTGGGGGTCTCCGTTGGAGTAGTCGATGGCGGTGGTGAGGTAGTACTTAGGCAACCGGTGGTCCTCCGGCCGGCGGTGAGGGGGGGCCACCACCTCTCCGCTTCCGGTTCCGGCGGCGGCGCCGGCGGCGCCCCTCGCCGCCCTGGGGGGGGGGCTGCTCCGGGCCCTGCTGAGGCTTGGCTGGCGCCTGGTTCACCACCGGCGTCGCTGGAGGCCCTGGGCGTCTCTGCGGCGCAGGCCGAGGCGGTGCCTGCTCGGGCTGGGGCTGGGGCTGGGGCGGGGGCGGGGGCGGGGGGGCCACGGCGACCGGGCCACCCCCCGCCTGGACTTCGGCGTTGAGCTGGGAGAGGGCGATGGTCCGCGTCGTGCCCGCATCCGAGCGCAGGGTCACGCGGTCCCGGAAGATGTCGACCGAGAGCACCTTTTCCTCGCCGGCGGCGGTGCGAAGGATTTTCCCTTCTTTGGGGAAGCGCTTGCGGCTCTCGACGTAGAAATCGTGCTCATAGTGGAGACAGCAGAGCAGGCGGCCGCAGGGGCCGGAGATCTGCGCCGGATTGAGCGAGAGATGCTGGGCCTTGGCGACCGACAGGTTCACGGGCTTGAGCTCGGGCAGCCAGCTGGCGCTGCAGTACTCCCGGCCGCACCGCCCCACGCCGGTGAGCCGGCGGGCCTCATCCCGCGCGCCGATTTGCCGCAGCTCGATCCGGGTATGGAACCGGGACGCCAGGTCCCGCACCAGCGCCCGGAAGTCCACCCGCTGCTCGGCGGTGAAGTACAGCGTCAGTTTCTTGCGGTCCCACTGCCATTCGGCGTCCGTCACCTTCATGGGCAGGCTGTGCTCGCGGACCTTCTCCCGTGCGGCACTGCGAACGCCATCTTCGTCCTGGCGGAGCCCCTCGGCTGTGGCGACGTCCTCGGTCGTGGCGGGGCGAACGATGCGGCGCCGGGAGGACCCCGGATCGGTGGGACCTCCGGCGCAGTTGCCGCAGCGGGTGCACTTCTTCTCCGCGATCTCACCGACGGCCGAAATCCGTCCCAAGTCCTGACCGCGCTCGGTGTCGACGATGACGGCTTGATTGAGGGACAGGGGGGCGGGAGCGGACCACGAGAAGTACTCGTTCCGCCGCCCCTTGAACCGGACTTCGTAGACGTGGCCGTCGTGGATGTCTTGGCCGTCCAGGGCGGTGCTCACTGCTCGAGCAGGACACCCATGGAGAGGTATTTCTCTTCCCGGCGCGCCAGCAGCTTCTCGACCTTGATCTTGCGCAGCTGGCGGAGGTGGCGCTTCAGGGCCTCACCGAGGGCCAGGGCCGAGGCGTCGGAATCGGTATGGGCCCCGCCCATCGGCTCCGGGATGATCTCGTCGATCACGCCCAGCTCGAGCTGGTCCTGCGCCGTGAGCTTGAGCGCTTCGGCGGCACGCTCTTTCTGCGCCGCATCCTTCCAGAGGATGGCGGCGCACCCCTCCGGCGAAATCACGGAATAGACCGAGTTCTCGAACATCAGGACGCGGTCGGCCAGACCGATGGCCAGGGCCCCGCCCGATCCGCCCTCCCCGATCACGGCCGCGATGATGGGAGTCCGCAAGGCGGCCATCTGGATCAGGTTGGTCGCGATGGCGGACGCTTGCCCGCGCTCTTCGGCACCGAGCCCGGGGTGCGCCCCGGCGATGTCGATCAGGGTGATGACCGGCGCGTGGAACTTCTCGGCCAGCTTCATGAGGCGCAGCGACTTCCGGTAGCCCTCCGGATGGGCCATCCCGAAGTCCCGTTTCAGGTTCTCCTTGGTGTCGCGGCCCTTCTGCGTTCCCACCACCATGACCGTCTCGCCGTCGAGCCGGGCCCAGCCGCCCACGATGGCGGGGTCG
>DATBBZ010000351.1:0-1742 GCA_036270745.1 Gemmatimonadales bacterium
CCTCGCGGCGCTGGCCACGCCCCTGGTTCTGTCGGTGCACAGCGTCGTGTCCTGGGACTTCGCAATGGCGCAGGTCCCGGCCTGGCACGAGACCATCTTCGCTCCGTACTTCGTTGCCGGCGCCATCTACTCGGGCGTCGCGATGGTCATTTCGCTCCTGGTGCCCATCCGGAAACTCTTCCACCTCGAAGAGGTGGTGACCATCCGGCACTTCGAGAATCTGGCCAAGCTCTGTCTGCTCACTGGCATGATCGTCGGCTTCGCGTACACCACCGAGTACTTCATCGCGTGGTATGGCGGACCGACCCCCGAGCACCAGGCGTTCTACTATCGCGCCTTCGGTCCGTTCTGGTGGGCCGGCTGGACCATGAACGTCTGCAACTGGTTCCTGCCGTGGATCCTCTGGTTCAAGAAGATCCGGACCAACCTGACGGCGTTGTTCGTGATCTCGATCTTCGTGAATGTCGGGATGTGGTTCGAGCGCTTCACCCTCATCGCCATTCATCTGGCGGGCGAACCCTTCGAGCCGTTCGTGAAGGCCGGCTACAATCCGACGTGGGCCGACTGGGGCATCATGGCGGGGTCGTTCGGCTGGTTCTTCATGTGGTTCCTGCTGTTCGTGAAGAACTTCCCCGCCGTCTCGATCTCCGAGGTGAAGGAAGTGCTGCCGCCGCCGGTGCGGAGCGGGAAGGGGGCCCACGTATGAAGAACCCCCTGAAGGAGCTCTTCGGTGGCACGATGACCCCCGGCGTCCTGGGTGTCTTCGGTCACCTGGACGACACCGCGCGGGCCGTGAAGGACCTGAAGGCCGACGGGCGTGAGGACTTCACCGTCTTCTCTCCCGTGCCGCGGCACGAGCTCGAGGACGCGATCGACCGTCCCAACAGTTCGGTCCGGATGTACACGCTCATCGGCGCCATCGCCGGTTGCTCCATCGGCGCCTGGATCACCCTCTACATGTCGTGGGACTGGCCCCTGGTCGTAGGGGGGAAGCCGATCGGATCGATCCCGCCCTACGTCGTGATCATGTTCGAAATGACGGTGCTCTTCGGAGCCCTGAACACGCTCCTGGGGGTCGCGTTGAACGCCCTGCGTGCGGCCCGTCGCGAGGGCACCATCCCCTACGACCCGCGCTTCTCGAACGACAAGTTCGGGGTGTTCGTGCCGTGCGGGCCGGAGAAGGCGGGTGCCACCGAGGCCTGGCTGAAGCAGCATGGAGCCGAGGAGGTGCGTCGTGCGTAAGCTCCTCCCGCTCTTCGCGGGCGCGCTGCTGCTCGCCGCCTGCAACCCCGACGACGCCGTGCATCATGTCGGGTGGTTCGCGACCATGCGCCATCAGCGCAACATCAAGCCATACGCCATGCCGCGGCCTCCGGCGCCGGGCACCATCCCGGTGACGGGCCACGACCCTGACTCCCTGTCCATTGCGGACGCCTCGAAGCTCCTGAATCCACGCACCCGGACGTCGGAGTCGCTCAATCGAGGGCGTTGGGTCTACGAGACGTACTGCCAGGTCTGCCACGGAGCCGCCGGCCGCGGGGATGGACCGGTGTCGACGGCGGGTGGCGGGCCGTTTTTCGGCGTCCGCTCCCTCGTCACCGACACGCTGGCGCGGAAGCCGGATGGCTACATCTATGGCGTGCTGGTCTACGCCCTGCCGATGGGGCGGGGACTGATGCCGCGTTATGGGGATAAGGTGCGGGGGAACGACCGCTGGGACGTGGTCAACTACATCCGCAGCC